>NZ_JBHWUR010000001.1:0-183088 GCF_042737755.1 Streptomyces sp. NPDC059994 | reverse complement strand
TCTCTTTTTTTCCCCTCGTTATTGGGGCCGGGGCACCCAAACCGCCCCGCTAGGGCGTTCCCTGTGTTTTGCGTTTTTTTGGCTTCTGTGGTTCTCCCCCCCAATTTTTGTCCCAGCCCACCACCGCTTGACCCCCGACTTCCTTGGCTCTTAGCCTTTTGGCACATGATCATCGCAGAAATCGGCAGCGCGATTCACGTTTTCTGGTCCGCCTCATGGCGTGGAACGGTCGTGATATGAAAGAACGGCTGAATCAATTCTCTTCGGCTCCGCCGCAGACGAGAATGCTCGTCTGCGCGGACGGATCGACGACCCTGCTGCTCGACGCCCTGGTCGGCGAGCGGCTGAGCGTACGGATCGACCACCAGCAACAGGTGCCCGCCGCGCATGTCCGGCGCATCGGGTGCCAGATCCTCGGCGCCGCCCCCGACGCCCTGGTGGTCGACCGCCAGACCAGGATCCTCACCCCCGACGACGAAGTCATCAGCGTGAACCGGGTGGTCATCGCCGGTCGTGAGAGCGACCGCCTCGTCCCCCCGCCCGACGAACTCCTGGGCCCCTACCTCAAGAAGGTGGGGCTGGCGCTGAAGCGCGAACCGATCGCCGTGTCACGGGACACCTGGCCGCTCGGCGCCACCTCGCCCGCGTGCGTGAGCAAGGAATACATCATCGACTGCGGCAGCGCGGGCCGGGTGTACGTGCACGAGCGGTTCAATCCCAGGTTCGTTCCCCTGGAACCTCGTCACACCCTGGAGCCTCTGGAAAGGGACGGTCGATACACATGACTTCCGGAAGCACACCCCCGCTCCGGAGCGATTCGGCGTGAAGCGCGCGCTGATCACCGGAATCACCGGCCAGGACGGCTCCTATCTCGCCGACCTCCTGTTGGACAAGGGCTACGAAGTCCACGGCATCGTCCGCCGCAGCTCGACCTTCAACACACGCCGGCTCGACCACATCTACCGCGATCCGCACGACGCCGGGCGGCGGCTGATCCTGCACTACGGCGATGTCAGCGACGCGAGCCGGCTGGTGACCCTGCTGGCGCGCATCCGGCCGGACGAGGTCTACCACCTGGCCGCGCAGTCCCATGTACGGGTGAGCTTCGACGAGCCGGAGAACACCGGCAACATCACCGGGATCGGCACCACCCGTCTGCTCGAAGCCATCCTGATGTCGGCGCGGGACATCCGTTACTACCAGGCCTCGTCCTCGGAGATGTTCGGAGCGACCCCGCCGCCGCAGAACGAACACACCGCCTTCCACCCGCGCAGCCCGTACGGCGCGGCCAAGGTGTACAGCTACTGGATGACGCGCAACTACCGTGAGGCGTACGGGCTGTTCGCGGTCAACGGCATCCTCTTCAACCACGAGTCGCCCCGGCGCGGCGAGACGTTCGTGACCCGCAAGATCGCCCGAGCGGCGGCGCGCATCAAGAACGGGCTGGAGAAACACCTCTACCTCGGCAACATCGACGCCGTCCGCGACTGGGGATACGCCCCGGAGTACGTCGAGGGCATGTGGCGCATGCTGCAGCGCGACGAACCGGACGACTACGTACTGGCCACCGGAGTCGGCTCCACCGTGCGGGAGTTCGCCGAGCACTGCTTCTCCCACGTCGGCCTCGACTGGCAGAGCCACGTGCGGCACGACGAGGCGTATCTGCGCCCCACCGAGGTCGACTCGCTGATCGGGGACGCCTCCAAGGCGCGTACGGCACTGGGCTGGAGCGCGCGCACCTCGGTGGAGCGGCTGGCCCAGATCATGGTGGACGCCGAGCTCGCCCGGATCGGGGCCAACGGCCGAGAACCGTCGAACGTCCTCCCCTTCGCGGATTCCCGGGCACACCACGAGCAGACTCGGAGCCGTCTGTGACCCCACCCGACCGCACCGCCTGGCGCACCGCGCTCGACCGGCGCTCCCGTACGGCAGGGATCGGCGGGCTCGCCCAGCGCCTGCGCCACCCCGTCAGGACCACCTACCCGACCACCCGCGCACTGCGCGCGCGACGACACCGCGGCGAGGGAGCGCCCTCGACCGCGAAGACCTTCTGGGGCCGCGAGATGTCGATCGCGCTCCCCGAGGAAGTGTCCATCTCCCTCCACCGGTACGGCTTCGTGGACTACGACCTCACCGCCTTCCTCCTCTCCCATCTGCGCCCCGGCTCGACCGTGCTCGACGTCGGCGCCCACATCGGCTACTACACGATGTGGGCGAGCGACCTGGTCGGCCCGGACGGCACGGTGATCGCTTTCGAGCCGACCCCCTCGACGCTCTCGGTGCTGCGGATGAACGCCGCCCGCCTGCCCAACGCCTCGGTGGTGGCCGCGGCGGCCTGGTCCAAGAAGGAAGAACTCGTCTTCTTCGACCACGGCCTCGGCTACAGCGCCTACAACTCCGCGTTCGAGGCACGGCTGCCCGACGCCGTCCGGTCACGGATCCCCTCCGAGCCCTTCACCGTGCAGGCGATCAGCCTGGACGACTACGTACGCGCCGAGGGCATCGACGCCGACTTCATCAAGATCGACACCGAGAGCGCGGAGGCGCACGTCCTGACCGGCATGCGCGACCTGCTCTCCGGACAGCGGCCCGTCATCTCCCTTGAGGTGGGCGACCTCGACGTGGCCGGCGCACCCTCCAGCCGGGAGCTGGTGGACACGCTGACGGCCGCGGAGTACGAGCCGTGGGAGCTGCGCGGCGGAACCCCCGTGCCCCACCGGCCGCAGAAGCACTACGAGTACCAGAACCTGCTCTTCGCACCGGCGGGCCTGTGGCACTCACCCGACACGAGGAGTCCGCATCACCATGCATGACCTGATCATCCGAAACGGCTCCGTGTGCGATGGATCCGGCATTCCCGCACGCATCGCGGACGTCGCCGTGGACCACGGTGTGATCACCAAGGTCGGGCGGGTCACCGGCCGGGGCCGCACCGAGATCGACGCCGAGGGCCACCTCGTCACCCCCGGCTTCGTCGACATCCACACCCACTTCGACGGGCAGGTCAGCTGGGATCCCCAGCTCACCCCGAGCTGCTGGCACGGGGTCACCTCGGTGGTCATGGGCAACTGCGGGGTGGGTTTCGCGCCCGCCCGGCCCGACCGCCACGACTGGCTCATCGGTCTGATGGAGGGCGTCGAGGACATCCCCGGCGCATCGCTCTCCGAGGGCATCACCTGGGAGTGGGAGACCTTCCCCGAGTACCTCGACGCCGTGGAGCGCGTACCCCGGGTGCTCGACGTGGCCGCGCAGGTCCCGCACGGCGCCCTGCGCGCGTATGTGATGGGCGAGCGGGGCGCCGACAACGAGCCGCCGACCGAGGACGACCTGCGCCGGATGTGCGCGCTGGTGCGCGAGGGGCTGGACGCGGGCGCCATCGGTTTCTCCACCTCGCGCACCCTCACCCATCTCGCCATCACCGGCGCCCCGGTGCCCGGCACCTTCGCCGCCGAGGACGAGCTGTTCGCGCTCGGCGGTGTGCTCGGCGAGGCCGGGACCGGGGTGTTCCAGCTGGTGCCGCTGGGGGCGGGCGGCGAGAAGGTCGACGACCCGCTCGGCGAGATCACGTGGATGCGCCGGCTGTCGGTGGCGGTCGGGCGCCCGGTCACCTTCGGGCTGTTCCAGAACGACAACGACCCCGACGGCTGGCGGGAGTTGCTGCAGATCGCCGAGGACGCGGTGGCGGACGGCGCCGACCTGCACCCGCAGGTGGCCGGGCGCCCGTTCAGCGTCATCATCAGCCTGGACTCCACCCACCCCTTCCACAAACGGCCGTCCTACAAGAGGATCGCCCATCTGCCCGCGCACGAGCGCCGGGTGGCGATGCGCGATCCCGCGCTGCGCGAGCGGATCCTCGCCGAGCAGCCGGAGAACGCCGACCCCCGCTCCGCGCTGTTCCCGCAGGGCTACGAGCGGCACTTCCCGATGGACGCGACCGCACCGGACTACGAGCCCGCGGCCGACCGGTCCTTCCACGCCCTCGCCCAGCGCACCGGGCAGGACCCGGAGGCGCTGATCTACGACTTCCTCACCTCCGAGGAGACCAGCGGCATGATCTTCCGGCCGCTGCTCGGGTACACCGAGTACACGCTCGACCCGATCCGCGAGATGCTGCTGCACCCCCAGGCGGTCCTCGGCCTCAGCGACGCCGGCGCGCACTGCAGGCTCATCTGCGACGCCAGCACCCCGACGTCGATGCTCACGCACTGGGCCCGCGACCGCAGCCGGGGAGCACGGCTCCCGCTGGAGTACGTCGTCAGGAAGCAGACCTGGGAGCCCGCGCGGCTGTACGGGCTGCGCGACCGGGGGCTGCTGCGCCCCGGCTACCGGGCCGACATCAACGTCATCGACCTCGACCGGCTCAGCCTGCGCTCCCCCGAGTTCGTCCACGACCTCCCCGCGGGCGGCGGACGGCTGATCCAGAAGGCGGACGGCTACGCGGCGACGGTTGTCGCGGGCGAGATCACCTTCCGCGACGGCGAGGCGACCGGCGCACTGCCCGGCAAGCTCGTCCGCGGCACCCGGTCGGCCCGGGCCGCGCGGTGACCGCGCACCCCCGTCCCGTACCCGCAGGGCGGGCGGACAAGGCGAACGAAGGACGTCAAGCTACAGAGGGGACCACGCCGTGACCGACGTTTCCGAAGCGCTCCGGCTCGACAATTCCATGAAGTTGCTCGCCCGCGGCCGCCTCGTCGACGCGACGCTGTCCGAGAAGGACTACGTGATCGAGCGCGACCGGCTGGTCGACGGCGCCTACCCCGTCTACGGCGAGCGGGCCAGGGGCGCCCGCATCTGGGACGCCGACGGCAACGAGTACCTCGACTACATCCTGGCGTACGGCACGATCATCCTCGGGCACGCGGACCCGGTGGTGACCGAGGCCGCTCTCCGGGAGATCGAGGAGGGCTTCTCGATCACGCTCCGCAAGCGGACGCAGATCGAGCTCGCCGAGCGGCTGGTGCAGATCATCCCGGGCGCCGAGCGGGTGTTCCTGCTCAAGACCGGATCGGACGCCACCAGCGCGGCGGTCCGCCTGGCCCGCGCGTACACCGGCCGCGACCGTGTCGTGCGCTGGGGCTACAACGGGTGGCACGACTGGGCCGCGCAGCGACCCGGCGGGATCCCCGACACGGTGCGCGCCCAGGTCGACACCTTCCGGTACAACGACCTCGACAGCCTGCGTGAGGTCTTCCGCGCCCACCCCGGCCAGGTGGCCTGCCTGCTGCTGATGCCGTTCGAACTCGACAGCCCCGAGCCCGGTTTCCTCCGGGGCGCGGTCGACCTGGCGCACGAGCACGGGGCGCTGGTGGTCTTCGACGAGATGCGCTCCGGGTTCCGGGTCGCCCTCGGCGGCGCGCAGGAGCTGTTCGGCGTACAGGCGGATCTGGCCACCTTCAGCAAGGCGATGGCGAACGGCTGGGCGGTGTCGGCGCTGACCGGCCGGGCCGAGGTGATGGCCATGGTCGGCCGGACCCACATCTCGTCCACGTTCTACTCCAACACCGTGGCGATGGCCGCGGCGGTGGCGACGATGGACCAACTCGCCGACGGGACCGTCCTGGAGAGGGTGCGCCGGCTCGGCGTCCGCCTCCAGAGCGGCCTCGACGAGCTCATACGCCGCCACGGCGTCCCGGCCCGGGTGCGCGGTGTGCCGCAGATGCCGTTCCTCACCTTCTCCCATCCCGACCCGGCTCGCGCGCGCCTCATGCAGGACGTGTTCTTCACCCACACCACCCGCCGCGGCGTACTCCTGCACCCGACCCACCACTGGTTCATCTGCGCCGCCACCACCGACGCCGACCTCGACCACACCCTGGCGGCCTGCGACGAGGCGTTCCGCGCCGCGGCGAAGGTGGCGTGAGCGTGGTGGACACCCAGCAGGCGATGCGGGCCCGCGTACGGGCCAAACTCGCGCACCAGTTGCAGGAGGAGGAGCCGGGCCTGTCCTGGCTGAGCGACACCGAGCCGCTGGCGCCCGCCGGAGTCGACTCGGTGCAACTCATCTCGGTGGTCGGCCAGTTGGAACAGGAGCTGGGCGTGGCGCTGCCGGACGACGCCGTCCTCGAATCGGCGAGCATCAGCTCGCTCGCTACCGCACTGACCCGGGGAGAGCGCCGATGAGCAGCACACGCGCCACGGTCGCCGTCACCGGTCTCGGTGTGTGCGGCCCGGGCGGGGTCGGCGTACCCGCACTGTGGGGGGCCCTGTCCACCGGCAGGGCCCACCACCCGCCCCTCACGGATTTCGACGCCACCGGGGCCACCCTCGCCGCGGCGGGCCAGGTGCCGGGCCACACCGGCGGGGACGGCGTCTGGCGGGCCCTCGACCTCGCCGAGACCGCCGTACGGGAAGCCGTCGACGGCGTCGACCGCGAGCGCGTCGCCCTCGTCCTGGGCACCACCGACCCCGGGGTGGTCCCGCCCCGGCCCGGGCACTTCACCGGCGACCTGGCCGGGGCCTGCGCGGAGCGGACCGGACTCGGCGGCGAAGCCCTGACCATCGCCAACGCCTCCGCATCGGGCGCCGCGGCCATCGCGGTCGCCCGCGACCTGGTGGCCCTCGGCGAGGCGCCCGTGGCCGTGGTCGGCGGCGCCGACGCCGTGACCGACATGGCCTTCCTGGGCCTCAACTCGCTGCGCACGCTCGGCCCCAAGGGCTGTCGGCCCTTCAGCACCGAGCGGCGCGGCATCGGCGTGTCCGAGGGCGCCGCGGTGCTCCGGCTCGAACCGCTCGACGACGCCGGGCCGGGCGCCACCGCACCACTGGCCGTCCTGGCCGGCTGCGGGCTGACCAACGCCACCCGCCACCTCGCCGCCCCCGGGGCCGACGGCATCGAGCTGGCCGTACGGCTCGCCCTGGCCGACGCGGGTCTCACCCCCGAGGACATCGACTTCGTCAATACCCACGGGCCGGGCACCCGGCGCGGCGACACCGCCGAGATCGAGGCGCTGCGCGCGGTGTTCGGCCCCCGGCTGTCCTCGATCCCGGTCAACAGCGTCAAGGGCGTCCTGTGGCACCTCCAGGGCGGCGCGGGCGCGGTCGAGGCCATGGCCTGCGTGCTGTCGCTGGCGCACGGCGCGGTCACCCCGACCTGGGGCGCCGAGCCGGTCGACCCGATCTGCGCCGACCTGGACCTGGTCCTGGAGGACGGCCCACGGCAGCTGCCGGACCTGAGGACCGCGCTCAGCGTGTCCTGCGGTCTGGGCGGGATGAACACCGCACTCGTCTTCCGGAGGCCCTGATGGACGACTCGGTCGTGATCACCGCCGTGGCCTCGGGCGAGGTCGACACGGCGGAGCTGTGGGACGCGCACACGGCGGGCGCGGACGGCTGGCAGGACGTCAACAAGTGGACGCGGGAACTGCCGGAGCGCATCGCCGAGTTGGCTGGCCACGCCCTCGCCGGGGCGGGCGCTGCGGACCCGGGCGACACCGCCTGCGTCATCGGCTCGGTGTACGGGGCGGGGCATGTGGCCGAGACCATGCGCGCCCGGCTCGACGCGGGCGCCCGCTCCTCGCTGGCACCCGAGTCGTTCCTGTACTTCAACGCGCACGGCGTGACGTCGCTGATCTGCCTGCGCCACCGGCTGCGCGGCTACTGCGCCACCGTGCTCGGCCCGGGCGCCGGACTCCAGGCCCTCGCCCTCGGGCAGCGCAGGCTCCGGCTCGCGGGCGACGGCCCGGTGCTGTGCGGCGCGTACGAGATGCTCAGCCCGGCCGCCGCCCGCGCCCGGGGCAGCGACCCGGTGACCGGCTGGGCCGCCTTCCTGGTCCTGGAGACGGCCGCGCGCGCCCATGAGCGGGGCGCCCGCGTACTGGCCCGGCTCGGCCCCGTCCAGACGTGTCCGCCCCCGTTGGAGCGGCCGGCCGACATCCGCGCGACCGCTCCCCTGGCAGAGCTGGCCACGGTGCTCACCGACGACGGCGCACCCGCCACGACGACCGTTGCGGCGGCAGGACGGCGGCACGGCTACCGCTGCACCGCCTACAAGGAGGGATGACCGTGGACGACACGCTGGTGGACGTCCTCGCGGGGCACCGCCGCGCCGGGCGCGGCGACCGCCCCGCCCTGGTGGACCAGCGGCGCTCGGTGACGTACGCGGAGCTGGAGCGTGAAGTCACCGCCCGAGTACGTGAGTTGAGATCAGCGGGTGTCCGCCCGGGCACCCGGACCGGCGTCGTCCTGACGTCGTCGCTGGACTCGGTGGTCGACTTCGCCGCCGCGACCTCCCTGCACGCCGCCGTGCTCGTACTCCAGGAGCGCGCGGGCGAGGCGGAACGCTCGGCCGCGCTGGCCGGCTTCGGCGCCGAACTGAGCATCGACGCCGCAGGGGTGACCCGGCTGCGGTCGCCCCGGCCCGGCCGGGGCGGCCCGGCCTTCGCGGTGACGAGCTCGGGCACCAGCGGCCGCCCCAAGGTGATCTCCCGCGAGTGGTCCGGCACCCTGCACAACTCGGCCACCTTCGCGCGGGGTCTCGGCATCGACGCCGACGACGTCGTGCTCACCACCAGCCCGCTGGGCCACAGTTACGCCATCGAGGCGGGCACTCTGGCCGTCCTGTCGGCCGGGGCCTGCCAGGTCATACCGTCCGGGCCGCTCACCCCGGTGAGGGCAGCGGCCCTCGCCGAGCGCCACCGGCCCACCGTTCTGCAGAGCGTTCCGCTGATCCTGGACTGGTGGGGCCGGGGCGGCGTGCCGCACACCGGCTCCTGGAAGCGGTGCGTCAGCGCGGGCGAGGCCCTCCCGGCCCAGGCGGTCACCGCCTGGCACGACGCGGGCATCACCGTGTACGACCACTACGGCAACTCCGAACTCGGCCAGCTCACCCTCCACCCGGCCGGAGGCGGCGGCAGCGTCGGACACCCGCTGCCCGGCGTCAGACTCAAGGCGGGCGGGGACGAGCCCGGGCCCGTGGTGGCGTGCTTCCCCGGCCTGTCCCCGGTCCGGATGGAGGAGGGGCACCCGGTGCCGCTCGCCGACAACGAGGGCTGGGTCGCCACCGGCGACCTCGGGGTGCTCGACGACGGCGGCCTCCGGCTCACCGGCCGCAGCGACCTCGTCATCAACATCGGCGGGAACAAGGTCTCCCCCCTCGAAGTGGAGACCGTTCTGCGCGCGCTGCCCGGGGTCAACGACTGCGCCGTGGTGGGGCGGCCGGGGCCCTCGGGCGAGAACCAGGTATGGGCCTTCGTCGAGGCCGGCGCCGAGGAGTTCGACGCCGCGATGCTGCGCCGCCGGGCGGGCGAGCTCCTCATGACGGTCAAGGTCCCCTCGGTGATCCGCCGGGTCGACCAGCTGCCCCGGACGGGCAGCGGGAAGATCCGCCGGGGTCTGCTGATCGAGGAAGGCGCCTGACACACCGTCAACCAGGGCCACTTCGCGCCCGAGCCATCGACACACAACGGCAACAGGAGGAGAAGGACATGACCAACGGTGCCGACGCACAGCCGATCGACCGCGAGCACGTCATGGAGCTCATCACGACCGTGCTCGCGGAACGCCCCCATCTGCCCGACCAGCTCAGCGAAACCACCACGCTCGACGAGATCGGGATGGACTCGCTCGACCTGATCGTGGTCCTCTCCCGCTTCGAGGAGAAGTGGGGTGTGCCCTACAGCGGCGAGGAGACCGACGGCACGGCCTTCGACAACCTCGGGCACCTGGCCGACACCCTGGTCGCCCGCGCGCGGACCGCCGGGCGAGAGCTGCGGTGACCGCCACGATGACCCCGCGGTTCGACCAGCTGGGCGCGCTGGGGTGGCAGGACCGCGCGCTGGACGGGCTCAACTGCGTCCTGCGCTGCGTGGAATCCGTGCTGCACTTCCGGGGCCTCGGCCCGCTGGCGGTCGCCCGCGCGCTCAACGGCCCCCTCGACCCGGTCGGCCGCGATCTGGCGAAGGACTTCGACGGCTGCCGGGTGGACTACCGCACCGAGTTCGACGACGGCAGCCGCAACGTGCCGTTCGTCCTGGAGCGCCTCGGCGCGGGCGAGCCGGTGATGGTGCTGCCGGACCGCTTCCACCTCCCCGGCGACGTGTACGAGGGCCGCTTCCACTTCCACGACCACGCGGTGCTCGCGGTGGACTGGTCGTCGCGGGACAGCGTCATGACCGTCCTGGACACCGACGCCGACCCGGCCGACGGCTTCCGCCGGCGCTGGACGCTGACGCCCGCGCTGAAGGCCCTGTTCACCTGGGTGGGCACCGTCACGGTCACCGACGCGCCGGATCACCGGGGCCCACAGGAGTACTTCGCCGAGCGGCTGCACCGCGACACCGCGCTGCTCTCGGTGGGCGCGGACGCCCTCGGCGCCCTCCTCGACGAACTCACCGAGAGCGGCCTGGGCGCGGTGACGGCCAGAGCCCTGCACGTCCTGGTCCTCGGCGACATCCAGCCCCAGCTGTTCATCTACGCCAACGCGCTCGCCGTGGCCCCCGCCCCCGGCGAACCGCTCGCCCTGCCCCCGGAGTTGGCGGCCGTACGCAAGGCCGCACTCGACGCCCGGGTCCACGCCAAGCGCCTCGGCATCGCGCTGATCGCGGCACACGAGAAGCCGGACCCGCTCGCGGTGTACCCGCGCGTCCTGGAGCTGAGCCGTCCGCTGCGCACCGCGCTCGACCGGCTGCGCGAGGCCCTGGTCGCCGCGGGCGGCCAGGAAGGACCGGCCGACCCCGGCGCGTCCGCGCGGCTGCGCGCCCGGTTCGCGCGGATGGAGAGCACCTGCTTCCCCGTACCCGAGGAAGCGGCGCCGTGAGCGCGCAGGTGGCCCTGGTGACCGGGGGGTCCGGCCCCCTGGGCCGGGCGATCGCCCACTCCCTGGCCCTGGCGGGATACGCCGTGGGGGTGCACGCGCACCGCAACGAGGAGGCCGCGGCGGCCGTGGTCGACGACCTGCGCGCGGCGGGCGCGGAGGCACTCTCCCTGACCGCCGACCTGTCCCGCCCGCACAGCGGCGAGCACCTGGTCGGGCGGGTCGTGGAGGAGTTCGGCCGGCTCGACGCGCTGGTGGTCAACGCCGGGGTCCACCGCGACCGGCTGCTCCTGAACGTGGCCGAGGACGAGTGGGCCGACCAGATCGCGGTCAATCTGAGCGGCGCGTTCCGCTGCCTCCAGGCCGGAGTGAAGGCCATGACGCGGCACGGGGGCGGGCGGATCGTCCTCGTCTCCTCGGTGGCGGGACTGCGCGGTCAGCCCGGCCAGGCGGCGTACGCGGCGAGCAAGTCCGGCCTGCACGGGCTGGCCTGGACGACCGCGAAGGAGTACGGCCGGTACGGGATCACCTGCAACTGCGTGGCTCCCGGACTGATCGCCGGCACACCCGCCCACCACGGCCTGTCCGCCAAGGCGCGGGACGGCGTCCTTGACCGCACACCGCTCGGCAGGGCGGGCCGCGTCGACGAGATCGCCTCGGTGGTGGGCTTCCTCTGCTCTCCCCCGGCGTCCTACGTGTCCGGGCAAGTGATCGCGGTGGACGGCGGGTTGACGGCATGAGGACGACCGACGAGCAGGAGGACATGTGACCGAGCGAGTGTTGTTCTTCCCCTGGGGCTGGGGAGGCGGCGCGGCCTACACCGGCCGCTGTCTCGCCCTGGCCTCGGCTCTGGCCGGGGCGGGCGACGAGGTGGCGTTCGCGGACTGCGGCATCAACGCCATGGTGCGCGAGGCGGGGTTCCCGGTCCTGGAATCCGGGCCCGAGGCGCCCCGGCCGCCCGACCGGCACCCCATGCCGCCGTACCTGCCCTTCGCGGACGTGGAGCGCGTGTTCGCGGTCGCCGCGACCTACCACCGCGTCGAGCGCGTCCAGCGCCGGATCACCGCCGACGCCCGGCTGATCGAGGCGTTCCGGCCGACGCTCGTCGTCATCGACATGTGCCCGACCGCGGCCCTCGCCGCACGGGCCGCGGGCATTCCCGTGGTATCCCTCGCCGACGCGGACTTCATCACCCCGCGGGCGAACGGGTGGATGCCGTGGTCCACGGTGGCGCCGCGCGATCTGCTGCCGCACCCGTCGAGCCTGCCGGTGTGGGACCGGGTCTCGCGCGAGCTGGGCCTGGGCCCGGTGGCCCGCGCCGAGCACCTGCTGTGGGGCGAGGTCACCCTGGTGTCCAGCCTGTCCGCCCTGGAACCGGTCGCCGGGTCGCCGCACCGGGGCGCGCTGCACTTCGTCGGGCCGATGTACTGGAACCCTGCGGTGGCCTCCGACGGCCCCGCTCCCCCGCGCACCGACCGGCCGAAGGTGTACGTCACCATCGGCAGCGGCGGCACGGTGGGCCGTCAGGCGCTGCAGAACGTACTGGACGCCTGCGCGGACCAGCCGTGGAGCGTGTACGTGTCCAGCGGATTCGCCTTCGAGGGCGGCCTCGCGGTGCCCGACAACGTCGTGGTGGCGGGCTTCACCGGCCTGGACACCCCGCTGGAGTGGGCGGACGTGGTGGTCGACCACGGCGGCTCGGCCACCGTGCTCGCCACCCTGCTGCACGGCAAACCGCAGGTCGTGATGCCGTTCATGTCCGAACAGGAGATGAACGGGCGGCAGTTGGTGGAGGACACCGGATCCGGCGTACTGCTGCGGACCAGTGAGACCACCCCGTACGGCCGCCTCACCTTCGGCGACCGCTACTCCGGCCCGTCCGACCAGCCGTGCGTCGGCGCCGACGACGTCCGCAAGGGCATCGCCGAGGTGCTCGGCGACCCCGCGTTCACCCAACGCGCCGCACACTGGGGCGCCCGTCTGCGCGAGTGCCGTGAGGCGACGGACCTGGTCGCGCTGGCTCACTCCGCCCTCTCGCCGGTGACGGGGGCGGGCCGATGAGCGCCGGGATGGTCGTGGGCATCGTGGGCTGCGGTCAGATCGGCGCGATGTACGCCGAACACCTCGACGCGCTGGGCTCGTACCGGGTGGTCTGCGTGGACGCGGACCCCGCCCGCGCCGGGAAACTGGCGCAGGACGCGCCTTCGCGGACCGTCGCGGACTCGGTCGAGGAGTTGGTGTCCGGCGGCTGTGACGCGGCGCTGGTGACGTCCGCCACCACCAGCCACCCGGAGCTGGTGGGCGCGCTGATCGACGCCGGTATACCGACCCTGTGCGAGAAACCCCTGACCATCGACCTCACCCGCACGGAGGCGCTGGGCACACGGGCCGAGCAGCGCGGTGTGCCGTTGTGGGTGGGCTTCCAGCGCCACTTCGACCCGGGCTTCGCCGATCTGCGGGCCCGTACGGCGGGCGGGGAGCTGGGGCCTGTGCAGTTGCTCCGGCTCGTCTCGCACGATGTGTCCATGCCGCCCATCGCGCGGCTGCGCGAGAGCGGTTCGATCTTCACCGACCTCATGCTCCACGACTTCGACATGGTGCGGTGGCTCACCGGGCGCCGGATCGTCCAGGTCGTCGCGGACGGCTCGGCACTGTCCGGCCCGGGCCTCGCGGACATCGGTGACTTCGACACGGTCACGGCGACGGTCCGCCTCGACGACGGCACGCTGGCCGCGCTCTCGGCGGGCCGGTGGCAGCCGGTGGGCTATGACGTACGGGCCGAAGTCCTGGGCGCGAAGGGCAACTTGCAGGCCGGGCTGACCCGCGCGGAGACACCCGGCACGGGCAGCGTGGAGACCTCGCGGTTCCGGGGGTACTGGGACCGGTTCTCCACCGCCTACCGCGAACAGGTACGGGCGTTCCTGACCATGGCCGCGGGCGGCCCCTCCACCCCGGCGGCGGGCGGCTGGCGCGACTCGTACGAGGCGCTGCGCTGCGCGCTGGCGGCGGAACGGTCGGCCAGAACGGGTTCGGTACCGGTGACGCTCCGAACACGGCCGCGGCCGTGAGCCCGGCCAAGTCACCAACCCCCATTGCCACCTTGAACCTTGATACGGCGACTCTGCGAAGGGAAAACCATGAGCAAGATCCGCGTGGCCATCGCCGGCATCGGCAACTGCGCCGCCTCGCTCGTCCAGGGAGTGCACTACTACGCCGACGCGGACCCCGCACTCCGCGTCCCCGGCCTGATGCACGTCGAGTTCGGCGGGTACCACGTACGCGACCTGGAGTTCGTCGCGGCGTTCGACGTGGACGCCAAGAAGGTCGGCCAGGACCTCTCCTCCGCGATCTCCCAGTCCGAGAACAACACCATCCGCATCTGCGACGTCCCGCCCACCGGCGTCACGGTGCGGCGGGGGCCCACCCTGGACGGGCTCGGCCACTACTACCGCGAGACCATCACGGAGGCCGCCGAGGACCCGGCCTACGTCGTCGCCGTACTCCGCGCCACCGAGGCCGACGTCCTCATCTCCTATCTGCCCGTCGGCAGCGAGGAGGCCGACCGGTTCTACGCCCAGTGCGCCCTCGACGCGGGGGTGGCCTTCATCAACGCGCTCCCCGTGTTCATCGCCTCCGATCCGCGGTGGGCGGCGAAGTTCACCGAGGCGGGGGTGCCGATCATCGGCGACGACATCAAGTCGCAGGTCGGCGCCACCATCACGCACCGGGTGCTGGCCCGCCTCTTCGAAGACCGCGGCGTCCACCTCGAACGCACCATGCAGCTCAACGTCGGTGGCAACATGGACTTCCGCAACATGCTCGAACGCAAGCGACTGGTGTCGAAGAAGACGTCGAAGACCCAGGCAGTGACCTCCCAGATCGACCACACCCTGGGCAAGGACGACGTCCACATCGGGCCGTCGGACCACGTGCCGTGGCTCGACGACCGCAAGTGGGCGTATGTACGCCTGGAGGGACGCGCCTTCGGTGACGTACCGCTGTCCCTGGAGTACAAGCTCGAAGTCTGGGACTCGCCGAACTCGGCAGGCGTCATCATCGACGCCGTGCGCGCGGCGAAGATCGCGCTGGACCGGGGGATCGGCGGTCCGCTGCTCGCGCCGTCGTCGTACTTCATGAAGTCACCGCCCCGGCAGTACCGCGACTCGGAGGCCTTCGACGCCGTCGAGGCGTTCATCGCCGCGTCCCCTGACGAACAAGCACATCCGTGACCCACCGAGGGCTCCCGGAGCGGGACCCTACGCGGACCGAGGAAGAAGAGGGCACCAGTCATGTCCGGTCCCGCCACCCTGGCGACCGAGTCCGTGCGCGAGCGGGACTTCCGTCTGCTGTGGATCGGCAGCGGCATCAGCCAGCTGTGCGGGATGTCGACAGTGGTCGCCTTCCCGCTGCTCGCCGCCCAGACCCTCGGGGCGTCGGTCGGCGAGGTCGGTCTGATCACGGCGGCCGGATATCTGCCCTGGCTGATCCTCACCCTGCCCGCCGGGGTGTACAGCGGGCGGCTGCCCCCCAGAACCATGATGCTCCTGGCCGACCTCGGCCGCGCGCTGATCGTCACCATGGTGCCGGTCCTCGCCGCGACCGGGCACCTGGCCCTGTGGCACCTGTACATGTCCAACGTGCTGGTCAGTTGCGCGACGGTGTTCTACGAGATCGTGTACCTGTCCATGCCCCCGCGGATGCTGCCGAAGGACAAACTCGTCCACGGCAACATCCGCCTCCAGATCGCCCGCGCCGTCTCGCTCGCCTTCGGGCCGACACTGGCGGGCTTCACGGTGCAGTTGCTCGGCCCCGAGCACGCTCCTCTGCTCAACTCGGCGGGCTTCGCCGCGTCCGTGACGTGCAACCTCCTCATGCGCTCCCGCATCGAGGCCACCTCTTCAACATCCGGCGCGAAGGGCATGTGGGCCGAACTGTCGGAGGCCGTACGGTTCGTCACACGGCGGCCGGTCATCCTGGCCTCGATCGCGGGCTCGGCCGTCGGGAACTGCTGCTTCGCCGCGTACGAGGCCCTCGTCGTCATCTTCCTGGCCGACGACGTCGGGGTGGCCCCGGGCACCCTGGGCATGCTGCTCGGGTCGGTGGGCATCGGCGGTCTGATCGGGGCGTTCAGCGCGGGCCGCGTCAGCCGCCGCCTTGGCACCGCGCGCGCCGTGTGGATCCCCGCCGCCGTCCTCGCACCGGCGGGACTGCTCCTGCCGATGACCCGGCCGGGCTCGGGGCTGCTCCTCTTCTTCAGCGGCGCGCTGCTCTTCCACGCCGGCTTCTCCGTGTTCACGGTCGGCCAGGCCACCCTCGTACAACTGCTGACCCCGCCCGATCTGCTGCAACGGACCGTCGCCTGCGTCCGGTTCATCAGCCGGGGCATGCTCTTCTTCGGCGGCCTCGTCGGCGGCGGCCTGGGCACCCTGTTCGGCCCACGGGTCGGGCTGGCCATCGTGATGTTCCTCTGGCTCAGTGCCCCGCTCATCACCGCGTCCTCTCGCTTACGGTACTGGCGGGACATTCCTACTGTGGAGTGACCACATGTCTGAGACGATCGACATCGTCATCACAACCATCGGTTCCGGGTCGTTCCTGGAGCACTACGCCGACACCCTCGCCGAATCCGGCGCCCGGCTCGTCGTCATCCCCGACAGGAAAACCCCCAAGGCGTTCTACGAAGCCTGCGAGAAGGCCCGCGGCCGCGGCGCCTCCATCGTCTCCCCCGATGTCGAGGAGCAGGACCGGCTGCTGACCAAACTCGGTGTACCCGACCTGATCCCGTACGACTCCGACAACCGCCGCAACATCGGGTATCTGTTGTCCTATCTCAACGGCAGCGCGATGGCGGTCTCCATGGACGACGACAACCTGCCGATCGACAGCCCCTTCCTCGACGAACACCGGGTGGTGCTGCAAGGCCCGGTACCGCACCGCGTGGTGTCGGCCGGCAACGGTTGGTTCAACGCGTGCGACCTGCTCGAAGTAAGCCCCTGCCGGGTCTTCCCGCGCGGATTCCCGTACGGCCCCCGGGAGACTCCCACCGAGGTCACCAGCACCGAAGAGGTGGCCGATGTGCGCGTCAACGCCGGTCTGTGGCTGGACGACCCCGATGTGGACGCGGTGACCCGGCTCGCGGTCCGGCCCAGGGTGACCGCCTACAACGGCAAACCCGCCGTACTGGCCAGGGACACCTGGTGCCCGGTCAACTCGCAGAACACCGCCGTGCACCACGACGCCCTGCCCGCCTACTACTTCCTGCGGATGGGCCAGCCCATCGGCGGAGCCGCCGTCGAACGGTTCGGTGACATCTTCAGCGGCTACTTCGTCGCCGCGTGCGCCAAACACCTCAGCCACGCGGTCCGGTTCGGCGGCCCCCTGGTCAACCACGAGCGCAACGAACACGACCTGCTCAACGACCTCACCATCGAGCTGCCCGCGATCCGCTTCATGGACGAACTCCTCGACTGGCTGCGGGAGTTCCAACTCCAGGGCAGCGACTACCGCGAGGCGTACGAGTCCCTCAGCCACGGCCTGGAGGACTTCGCCGAACAGGCGCGGGGCGGGGCCTGGTCGCAGGAGGCGCGGGCCTTCCTGCACCGCAGCGCCTACCTCATGCGCACCTGGCTGAGCGCGGTGCGCCGCATCGACGGCCATGGCAACGGCGGCTGAGAGACAGGAGTCCGGCGCGGGGATCCTCCGGGACCGCCCGCGCCGGACTCCTTCAGCTGCTCAGCCCTTCGCCAGAATGGCGTCGACCGTCTCCGCCAGGGTCAGGTCGGAGCTGTCGAACCACGTTCCCTCACCGTCGAGTTCGCTGCGCAGCGCGTCGTCCAGGAACGACCAGTCGTCGGCCAGCACCTTGTCCCGCTCGGCGACCCGCCGGGAGACGACGTCCGCCGCCGGGGCCAGCACGATCAGCCGCAGCGGCAGGTCCTTCAACTGCTCCAGATAGAAATCCAGATGGGCGCGCCGGACCACCACGTCGTCGATGACCGCAACGACACCAGCGGCGTGGAAACTGCGCGCCAGCACCGACGCGTTGCGGGCCCGCAGCAGCAGTTGGCGATCCGCCTCCAGGTCCTCCTCCGGCGAGGGCAGATGCCCGCCCGCGACGATGAGGTCCTGGAGGTGGTCGCCCTCGATGTGCGCGCCGAGGGGGAAACGACGGGCCAGAGCCGCCGACACCGAACTCTTCCCGGATCCTGGAATGCCGATGACGAGAAATACGTCGGAGGCGGGTTCGGTGTCAACGATCTGGCCCTGGAAGGAGGTTTCCGGCATGCTTCCTCTACTCCTTTATCGCGTTATCGGCCAACGGCCCGTTCACGGTCCGATATTGCCAGCGCTGCGATCGTAGCAAGTACCGACGACCTGTCCGATCCCCTATTCCGGAACCAGGGAGTTCCCATGCCCCTCACCAATGCGGTGCCGCCGCCCCCGCCATGGCTGCTGATGTTTTCCGCCGCCGACCGGGCCGCGCTGACGGATACGGCTCGAACGGCCGCCGAATTACTGGCCGATGGCGCCCGGCCCGAGGCGGTGCTGCCCGCGCGCCTCCTTTCGGGCGAACACGACACCGAGCGCCTGGCGGTCGCGGCCGCCGATCCGGCGGGCCTGGCCGAGGGGTTGTCCTTCTTCGCCGACGGACTGGCCAGCCCGCGCTGGACGTCGGGGCGGCCCGACGGCGCCGCTTCCCGGGTCGTCTGGTGCTTCGGCGGCCACGGCAGTCAGTGGCCGGGCATGGGGCGCGCCCTGCTGAGCTGGGCGCCCGAGGCTGCGAGGGTACTGACCGAACTCGACACGCTGCTGCCCAACGGAGTGATCGAACCGCTGATGAACGCGGCCGACGGGGAGCTCGGCCCGCCGGACACGACACAGCCGCTGATCTTCGCCGTCCAGGTCGCCACCGCCCACTGGCTGTGGTCACTGGGCCTGCGGCCGGAGGCGGTCGTCGGGCACAGCCTCGGCGAGGTCGCCGCCGCCCATGTCGCGGGCGCCCTCACCCTCGAAGAGGCGGCGCGGGTCGTCGCCGTACGCTCCGGCCTCCTCGCGAAGGCCGCGGGCGGCGGGGCGATGGCGACGGTCAACCTCGACCGGCACACGGTCGCGCGCCGGTGCGAGCAGATCCCGGGGACGGTGGTCGTCGCCGCCCACAGCGCCCCCAGGCAGACAGTGGTCACCGGCGAGAGCGAGGCGACGCGGGCGCTCGTGAACGCGCTGGAGGCCGAGGGGGTGCGGTGCCGGCTGATCCGTATCAACGCGGCCTCGCACAGCCCGTTCGTCGACAGCGTGCTGCCCCAACTGCGCGCCGAGCTGGCCGATCTCGCGCCCGCGACGCCCCGCATCCCGTGGATCTCGACGGTCGACGCGGACCCGGACCCGGTCGGGCTCGCCACCGCGGACTACTGGGCGCGCAACCTGCGCCGCCCGGTCCGCTTCACCCAGGCGGTGTCGGCGCTGGCCCGCCGGGGCATCCGCGCTTACGTGGAGATCGGGCCGCACCCGGTCCTGATCCCGCCGATCCGCGAGACGCTGCGCGCAGAGGGGGTCGACGATCCGCTGGTGATCGCCTCCGGCCACCGGGTGACCCCCGAGCCGGTCTCGCTGCTGCGCCTGCTGGGGGCGCTGCACTGCCGGGGCCTTGAGATCCCGGCGCTCCACGACCACGCACTCGGCGGCGCCACCCCGGCCACCGGCCGCACCCCGCCCACCGACCGAACCGACCGAACCGACCGAGCCCGAGCCCGAGCCCGAGCCCGAGCCGACCGAGGATGAGTAGGCCCATGCCCGCAGCTTCCCGCGCCCTTGACCCGTCGGCGACCGTGCTCGTGGCGGGCTCGTCCGGGCTCGTGGGCTCCGCCGTCGTGCGCCGCCTCCGAGCCGAGGGGTTCACCTCCGTCGTCGGGATCCACTCCTCCGACGTGGACCTCACCGACGCCCGGGCGACGCTCGACCACGTCACCTCGCTGCGGCCCGCCGTGGTGATCGACGCGGCCGCGCGGGTCGGCGGCATCGCCGCCAACGACGCCGAGCCCGTGGAGTTCCTGGGCGACAACCTCCGGATCCAGACCAACCTGTTCGCGGCGGCACACGCGGCGGACGTGGACCGGCTGCTGTTCCTCGGCTCCTCCTGCATCTACCCGAAGCACAGCCCCCAGCCGATCCCCGAGTCCGCGCTGCTCACCGGCCCGTTGGAGGAGACCAACGACGCCTACGCGATAGCGAAGATCGCGGGGGTGATCGCGGTGAAGTCGTACCGCAGGCAGTACGGCCGCCGGTGGATCTCCGCCATGCCGACCAATGTGTACGGCCCCGGCGACAACTTCCACCCGACCCGGTCGCACGTCCTGCCCGCGCTGATCCGGCGCTTCCACGAAGCGGTCCACTCCGGCGCCGAGGAGGTCGTCGTCTGGGGCAGCGGTACGCCACGGCGGGAGTTCATCCACGTCGACGACCTGGCGGCGGCCTGTCTGCACCTGCTGGCGCACTACGACGACCCGTCGCCGGTCAACATCGGTGTCGGCGAGGACCTGACGATCGCGGACCTCGTCGGCCTCGTGGCCGGGGCGACCGGTTTCACCGGCCGGATCACCTGGGACGCGAGCAGGCCCGACGGCACACCCCGCAAGCTGCTCGACGTCTCCCGGCTGCTCGCCACGGGCTGGAGGCCGCGGATCGGGCTGGCGGAGGGCGTACGGAGCACGGTTCGCTGGTACGCCGACACCCTGGCCGGATCAGGCGGGCCTCCCGATGGCCGCTGACCTGCCGGGGTGCCACCCGGCTCAGCCCGCCGCCGGGCCGTTGCCGCGCCGCACGAACGTGCCGCGGTCCAGGACGGCCCTGCCCCGGGAGCGGACCTCGAAGAGCGCCGACTCGCCGCGCTCCCAGATCCGTACGGTGAGGTCCTGGCCCGGGAACACGGGTGCGGTGAAGCACGCCGACATCGTCCCGAACCGGGCCGGGTCACCCCCGCAGAGCGCGTGCAGCAGCGCCCGGCCCGCGAAGCCGAACGTGCAGAGCCCGTGCAGCAGCGGTCGGCGGAAGCCGAGACGCGCGGCGATCGCGGGGTCGGAGTGCAGCGGGTTCGGGTCGCCGCTGAGCCGGTACAGAAGAGCCTGGTTGGGCGCGGTGCGGTAGTCCACGGTGTGGTCGGACTCCCCCTCGGGGCGCTGCCACGGCTCGTCCTCGCCCGGGTCGCCGCCGAAGCCGCCTTCGCGCCTGATGGTCAGTCCGGTGCGGATGTCGGCGAGCGGCCGACCTGTGGCGGGGTCCACGCAGGAGGATTCGATGACCGCGAGCGCGCTGTCTCCCCGGTCCCTCAGCGCGGTCAACCGCGAGGTCGTGGCCGCCGTGCCCTCGACGGGGAGCGGGCCGTACAGCGTCAGGGACTGCTGGGTGTGCAGCAGCTGCGACACATCGAAGTCCCCGAGTACGGGCTGGGTCTGCCGGGAGACGAGGGTCGCCGCGAAGGTCGGCAGCACCGAGGGCAGGACTCCCCCGGAATTCTCGGTGGTGAACTCCAGCTCGCGCGCCGGGTCCTCGCCGCCCGCGCCCACTCCGAGCGCATAGAGGGAGGTGTCCGAGAATGTCCACAGCCGGGTTCCGGAATCCCAGGTCCGCCCGACGAGATCGCGATAGAGCGCCATCGCTCCGCTCCTTTCCACCACTTCTGAAATAGTCGGCACCACACACACATGGCTGAAAAATTACGCACGGCCGAAACCATCGAGAAGGGATTGAGAAAATGATTCGAGCACTCCTGGTCGACGCAGGCGGAGTTCTGTACAACAACATCAATGAGGAGACCTCTTTCCTGCCGGACATCGCACGCCGCTATGCCGTCGACGAGAGCCGCCTGTCGGGTGCCGTGCTGTCATCGGCTCATGCGTACGAGAGCGGCGCCTGCCATGCGCACGATGTGCTGCGCGGTCTCCTGGAGGAAGCCGGCAGCCCCTTCGCGGACGCCGCCGACGGGGAGTGGTTCGACGGACAGTGGGTGGACCGCCTGTACGCCGCCCACGTCCGCTGCTACCACTCCAACGTCGTGGAACTGGCCGAGGTGGCCCGCGCCCGTCCGGAGCTCGCCCTGGTCCTGGCCAACAACGAGGCCGAGCACTGGGACCACCTCAAGAACCAACGCCACGACCACTACCGGCTGTTCGACCACCTCTGCTCCTCATGGCGAGTCGGCCAGGTCAAACCCTCTGCCGAGTACTTCGCCGCAACACTGGACCGCTGCGGGGTCGATGCGCACGAGGCACTGATGATCGACGACCGGACAACCGTCATCGCGGTCGCGCGAGACCTGGGTATGCGCACCCTGCACGTCAGCAGTCCCGAGGTGCTGCGCGGCCACCTACGGGAGACCGTCGAGAACCTGGTGCCGTCGGCGAGGAGCTGAACAACCCCCTCCTCAGAACTCACTGACCCCGGCATCGACGGCCATGGCGTGCGCGGTGACATGGCGGGAGGCGTCGGACACCAGGAACAGCACGGCATTGGCCACGTCCTCGACCGAAATACCCTCCACCGGCTGCATGTTGACCAGCATGCCCCGCAGCCGCGGGTCGGCCATGCTCGCCTTGGCGACCTGGGTGAGCATGGCACGGCTGCCCATCGCGGTGTCGACGCCGGTCGGGTGCACGCTGTTCACCCGGATCCCGAACCGCGCGAGCTCGGCGGCGAAGGCCTTCGCCATACCGCGCACCGCGAACTTGCTGGTCGTGTACGGAATCATGAACGGCTGCACCTTCAGCCCGGCCGAGGAGCTCATCAGCACGATGGAGCCGCCGCCCGCCGTCACGAGGTGGGGCGCGGTCGCCATCACCGTGTTCCACGTGCCGGTGACGTTGACGTCCATGGTGTCGCGGAAGATCTCTTCGGTGACCTCGTCCCAGGCACGGGGTATGCAGATGCCCGCGTTGGCCACGACGGCGTCGAGTCGCCCCAGTGTGTCCACGGCCCCGTCGACGGCCCCGCGCAGCCCGGCCAGGTCGCGAACGTCCGCCACCAGGGGTACGACCCGCTGCCCGGACTCCTCCGCCAGGGCGACGGTCGTGTCGAGGTCGGTCGGTTCCGATGAGGCGTAGGCAACGCCGGGCAGGGTCGCGCACAGGTCGACGGCGATGACGTCGGCGCCCTCACCCGCCATCCGCACGACGTGCTCACGGCCCTGGCCACGGGCCGCGCCGGTCACCAGAACAACCTTGCCCCGCATCAGTCCACTCACGTACAAGTCCTTTCCCGACAGGCTTCACCAGGGTTCACAACGGGTCCGATCTGCCCCACGCTAGCGAAGCGGACGCCATTGTTCACCGTGTCCAGGTGGGCCAACTCGGCCTGGCCTTACGGCGTTTGTCGTGCGAGGCGGAGGCGATAAGATCGGAAACGACACCCCACCACTGTTCCTCGCCCGCGCCGCGCATCGCGCACCTCGCACCTCGCACCTCGCACCTCGCATCTCGCATCTCGCATCTCGCCCGAATCCGTAATGACGCCATCGGCTCGCACCCAGTCGTGCCGAGCCGTACGAGGGGGATCGTTGAACGGACAAGCGCCTACGGCTCCCCGGTTCGGCCCCGCACGGCCGTTACCGGACCAGCCCTTCCCCGACCGGCCGTTGCCGGACCGCCTCCGCGCCGCCGTGGACCGCGCACTCGCCCGCCCCGCGGCCCAGCAGCCGCAGTGGCCCGACCCCGAGGCCGTACGCGAGGTGCGAGCCGTCCTTGAGACGGTGGCACCGGTCGTGAGTGCCGAGGAGGTCGACCGGCTGCGGACTCGTCTGGCCGCGGTGGCGGCTGGCGAGGCGTTCCTGCTCCAGGGCGGCGACTGCGCGGAAACCTTCGCCGGGACCACCGAGCACTCGATCGCGGCCACCGTCGACACCGTGTACCGGATGGCATCGGTACTCACCTCCACGGCCGGGCTGCCGGTGGTGACCGTCGGCAGGCTCGCCGGCCAGTACGCCAAACCCCGCTCCTCACCGGTGGACGTGCTGGGCCTCCCCACGTACCGGGGCGACATCGTCAACGGCCGCGAGGCGACCGCCGAGGCCCGCGTCCCCGACCCGCACCGCATGCTCCGCGCCTACGTCAACGCGGCGGCCGCGATGGCAGCGGTACGCGCCCTACACGCCACCGGGGCGGTCGGACCGATGGACGGGGGCGGGTTCTTCACCAGCCACGAGGCCCTGCTCCTCGACTACGAGCGGTCGATGCTACGGGTGGCGGACGGCCGCGACCGGGGCGGGCAGCAGCCGTACAACCTGTCGTCGCACTTCCTCTGGATCGGCGAACGCACCCGCCAACTGGACGGCGCGCACCTCGCGTTCGCCGAGCTCCTGGCCAACCCGATCGGCGTCAAGTTCGGCCCGACGACCACCCCGGAGCAGGCCGTCGAGTACGTCGAACGCCTCGACCCGTACGACGAGCCCGGCCGACTGACCCTGATCAGCCGGATGGGCAGCACGGAGGTGCGGCGCCTGCTGCCGCCGATCGTGGAGAAGGTCACCGCGTCCGGGCACACGGTCGTCTGGCAGTGCGACCCGATGCACGGCAACACGGTGCAGTCCCGCAGCGGATACAAGACCCGCCACTTCGACCGCGTCCTCGACGAGGTGCGCGGCTTCGTAGAGGTGCACCGCGCTCTGGGCACCCACCCCGGCGGCCTGCACGTGGAGCTCACGGGCGCCGACGTGACGGAGTGCCTCGGCGGCCCCCAGCACATCTCCACCACAGACCTCCCCCACCACTACACCACCGCCTGCGACCCCCGCCTGAACCGCACCCAGGCCCTCGAACTCGCGTCCTTGGCGGCGGACATCCTGCTCTCCGCGCAGGCCGCCCGGCGTTGACGATCAGGGCTCGCCGGGCCGTCCGTAATATCGGTGGCGCGCACCCTCGCACAGCGGGATCATCCGAAGTGTCCGGGCCGGCGCGTACCCCTGTGGTCGCGCTCTGGCCGGCCCGCCATGCTGATCGGCGACAGCCCTTCCCCGGAGGCGGAGGAGCTGTCCGCCCGTATGCGCGCGGCATGGACGGCGTTCGCCGCCCGGGGCGACCCCGGCTGGCCCGCGTACGACGCCGGGCAGCGCCTCGTGCAGCTCTTCGACACCCGGTCGGCCGTCACCGCGTACCCGGAGGAGACTTCCCGCCTGATCTGGCAGGACCACACCATTCCCGTGCTGCCGCTGAACGGACGCCGGTAACGTCGACGACTGCCCGGATCCGGGGTCTGGGCCGGTCAACCATGCCTGTACGCACCCGACTTCGCGCGCTTCGACACGAACCAGTAGTGCACGACGGCCCCCAGTGCGGCACCGAGCAGCGGCGCCGTCAGATAGGCCCACAGTGCGGTGGTGGTGCCGGAGAGGGCCGCCGGGCCCAGCTGGCGGGCGGGGTTGGCCGCCCCGCCGCTCACCGGTCCCAGCAGCGCGATGATCAGGCCGACCACCAGCCCCACGGCATAGGGCATCGGCCGTGCAAGGCCGGGGTGGGCGACGAAGAAGCCGATGAGCAGGGCCACCGCCGCGAAGCTCGCCGCCTCCAGGGCGAACACCGCCACGGAGGACCGGCCGGGAGCCGGTCGGGCCAGTCCGTCGCTGAGAGCCGCCGACTGAAGCACCGGCCCCCACACCAGCCGGGCCAGCGCGGTCCCGGCCAGCCCTCCGAGCAACTGCCCTATGGCGTACGGAACCACAGCCCGCCCCGGGAACGCCCGCATCAGCCACAGGGCCACGCTGACGGCCGGGTTGAGGTGCGCGCCCGACCCTCGGCCCGGCGGGCTCAGGATCAGCCCCACCAGCAGGACCGCGACCAGCGCCCCGACGACGCCCAGCGCGAGCTGCAGATCGGCGATGAAGACGGGCGAGGCCGGATCGAGCAGCCAGCGCACCATCGTCACCACGAGAAACATCATCACCGCGGTCAGGGCGCACTCCACCGCGGCACCCCGCCACGGCGCACTCCCCGGCACAAGTCCCGGCCCTGCCACGGACACGGCCGGGGCCTCCCCCGCCCCCACTCCCCCGTCGGACACCGATCCCCCCTCGCACCGGCCAACCACCCCCACCGCCCATCGGACGGTCACGAACAGCCGCAGGGTAGAACCCCCGACCCGCCGGAAAGCACCGAAGCACCCAACCGGCCGCGAAAAGACCGGAAACACCACCTTGCGCCGGGGCCCGTGGACTGCAAGTGCGTTGCCGCGCCACCGGGACTCACGGCGCATGCTGCCGCGCGTGACGGGCGAGGGCTCGCCTGTGTGAGAGGGGCTCGGCGCTCCTGGTCGGGAAGCACGTCACCCGGCCCTCCGACAGCACCACCGAGGGCGCCCGCGTCGGCTTCCACGAACTCACGGTCTCCCACGGCTGAGCGCGGGCCACTGCGCGGGAGACCTGTCCGCCCGGTCAGGCCTTCTTGACCACACTGGACTTGAGCTGCATCGAGCCGAAGCCCTCGACCTTGCAGTCGATGTCGTGGCCGTCGACGCCGTCGACGAGGCGGATGTTGCGCACCTTGGTGCCCGCCTTGATGCCGGTCGGACTGCCCTTGACCTTCAGGGTCTTGATCACGGTCACCGTGTCGCCGTCGGCGAGCACATTGCCGACGGCGTCCCTGATCACCCCGTCACCGCCGGCCTCGCCCTCCGCGGACACGGTTCCCGCGGGCGACCACTCGTGCCCGCACTCCGGGCAGACCAGCAGCGCGCCCATCTCGTAGGTGTACGCGCCGGAGCACTCGGGGCAAGGGGGCAGGTTCTCGTTCACCACGGAAGCGTATTCCCTCCAGGGGGTGGCCTGCCCTCCGCGCGGAGGGCACCGCGCCCGCCCGGCGCCAGGGGACTACTCCTGGCAGTCACCCAGCACCTCCTCCAGCCTGCTCCGCTCCCCCGCCGTGACCCGCAGCCCGTAATAATCCTTCACACCGATCCAGGCACGGCTGTACGTGCACTCGTAGCCCTTGGGCAGCCACTTTTCCGGGCTCTTGTCGCCCTTGTCGCGGTTGCTCCAGGTGGAGACCGCGATGAGCTGCGGCGAACCGCTGAGGTCGTTGGCGAACGCGCGGCGCTTGTACTCGGGCCAGTCCCGGGCGCCCGAGCCCCACGCCGCCCTGAGCGGCACGATGTGGTCGATGTCGACGCGCAGGGGGTTGGTGACCGTCAGACCGTCGTACGCGCTGCGCCAGCGGCCGCCCACCACCTTGCAGCCGTCCTTGATGGTCGCGGGGATGTCGGACAGGGCCTTCAGGGCGAGTTCGCGCGTGGAGCACTTCTCGGCGCCGTGCAGGACCCAGCAGCTCTTGCCGCCGAACGCGGTCCGCTGGAATCCCTTGCTGTCGAAGGGCCCGACGTCCAGCTCGGAGAGCATGCGCCTGGCGTCCTCCAGGTCGGGGAGGTTCTTGGGCCACTTGACCGTCGCGGGAGGAAGACCGGCGGGGAGGGGGGCGGGGACGAACGCGGCGGTGCCGGGTACGTGCACCGCCCCCTGACCCGAGTCGGTCGACGGCAGCCGGTCCTCCTCCGGGCCTTCGCAGTCGAGCTCGTCGAAGTTGAGCGCCGCGCTCCGCGCCTGGCCGCCCTCCGGCCGCGAGGGCGGCGACGGCGGGGACGCGGCCTGGGCGGCCACGGGGAGCAACACTGCCGGAAGTGCCGCGACGAGCAGAGCGGAGGTGAGGACCGGTCGCCTGTACGAGCGCATGGGGATCTCCTTCGGTGGCATGGCGTTCTGGTGCCGACGCACCCCCTTGAGGGATTGACCGCCCCCGCACCCACCGACCATCTTTTCCGACTTTTCCCCCGTTCGGCCGTGGGCGGAGAAGCGGTGAGCCCGTCAGTGGTCGACCGTGACCACGATCTTGCCCACCCGGCCGCCCGCCTCCATGTAGCGGTGGGCCTCGACGATCTCGTCCAGCCCGAAGACACGGTCCACGGCGGGTGCGAAGGCACCGGTCCGCAGACCGGAGGTCACGCCGCTCAGCGCCCCGTACTCGATGAGCGTGCCACCGGGCGCGACCGCCCTGGCCAGGTCCAGCACACCGGGTCCCGCGACGGCGTCGAAGACGAACTCGGCACCCCGGCCCGCCGTCAGGCCGAGCACGCGCTCCACGACGTCCTCCTCATCCGTGGCGAGCACCTCGGCCGCCCCGGCCTTGAGCAGCGCGTCCCGCTTGGCGCCGGTCCGGGTCATCGCGATGGGCACGTCCAGTGAGGCGGCCGGTGCACCACCGCGGCCGCCGGGACGATCGCACGTTCGGCGTAGACCCCGTACGCGTTCATCGAGAAGGCGGGCACCACGCTCACCGCCTGACCGGGCTCGAAACCCGTCAGTCCGGCACCGCCCCGACGCGGTGGGCGACCTGGATCGCGGCCAGGCCCACGCTGCTGGACGCGGCGGTGAGCACGACCGTGTCCCCGGCCCGCATCCCGCCGACCTCCACCAGCGCCCCGTACGCGGTCAGATACGGCATCCACACCGCCGCGCCGCCGACCGCACCGACGGCCTCGACCACTCCCGCGGCCTCGGCGCCCGGCCGGGCGGAAAACTCCTTGACCTGCTCGATGCAGTTGCCGCTGCGGAACAGCGCCTCGGCACGGTTGAGGCCGATCGCGTCCACCCGGATCAGCAGTTCGCCCGACCCGGGTGCGCCGGCCTCCACGTCCTCCAGCCGCAGCACCTCGGGTCCTCCGAGCTCATGGAACCGCACCGTCCTGGCCATCACGCCTCGCGCTTCCGCGAGCTGACGACGACGCGATGACCGCGCCGCCCAGGGAGTCGGGCGCGGGGCGCGAGGTGTAGCCCTCTCGCCGCGACTCCGGCCGGCGCGGGCGTCCGCTTCGCTATGTTGTCCTCGTGCGGCAGATCGGGGAGTTCACCCTGGAACGGCGGCTGGGGGCCGGCGGGATGGGCGTGGTGTACCTCGCGTGCAGCCCGACCGGACGGCAGGTCGCGCTGAAGGTGATCCGGCCCGAGTACGCCGACGACCCGCACTTCCGGGCCCGCTTCCGGCGCGAGGTGGCGGCGGCCCGCAAGGTCAGCGGCGCGTTCACCGCCTCGGTGGTCGACGCGGCCCCGGACGGCGATCCGCCCTGGCTGGCCACCCAGTACGTACCCGCCGAGTCGCTGGCCGCGCGCGTGCGCTCGGGCGGCCCGCTGCCGGCGGCGGACATCGCACGTCTCGCGGGCCAGCTCGCGGAGGCCCTGCGCGACATCCACCGTCAGGGCATCGTGCACCGGGACCTCAAGCCCGGCAATGTCCTGCTCGCGGAGGACGGCGCCCGGGTGATCGACTTCGGCATCGCCAAAGCGGTGACGGAGAGCCGCGCGCTGACCCACACCGGCGGCATGGTCGGCACTCCGGCGTTCATGGCGCCCGAGCAGCTGAGCGGGCCGCACCGCGTCTCCCCCGCGACCGATGTGTTCGCGCTGGGCTCCGTGCTGGCGTTCGCGGCGATCGGCCGCAGCCCGTTCGAGGACGCCGACGCGGCGGGTGCGGAGCCGATCGCCGCCGCCTTCGCCGTGGTCCACGAGGAGCCGGACCTGACCGGCGTACCCCGCCCGCTACGCGCTCTCATCACCCGCTGCCTGGCCAAGGAGCCCGGCCGGCGGCCCCGCTTGGACGAGGTGCTGTGCCTGGCCGCCCGGGCCGGGGAGGCCGGGTGCGACAGCGGGCCGCCGTGCCGGGTGCGCGGCCGGTGGCGCGTTGTGGCGCCGGCCGTCGCCCTCGCCGTACTCGCCGCCCTCCTCGTCCGGGGCGATGTGCCGCCCTCCGCCGTACTGTCGGGCCACACCGGCTGCGCCGACGGCCAGCGCGCCATCGGTGAGGGCGCGAAGCGCACCTGCGTCGGCCTGCTGACCGGACCCTCGCTCCCGACGGGCACCCCCGCCCGTTCCCCCGACTCCCCTGGCGATCCGGGCCCCCCGGGCGGCTCCTCCGACACCGACCTCGCACCGGTCCTCAAGCTGATCTACGCGGAGAACCGTCAGGTCGTCCAGGCATCCGCCGGGCCCGGCGGGCGGCCGTACGCCTCCGTCGTCTACCTCACGCCGATCACCGCCGAGTACGACGGCACCAGCATGATGGCGAGCGTCCGGCACGACCTGGAGGGCGCGTATCTCGCGCAGCGCAGGGCCAATCGCCACTCCGCCGCCGCCTCCGGGCCGCGGATCAGAGTGCTGATCGCCCAGACCGGCGGCAGCGCCGAGCAGCGCGCGTACACGGTCGGGCAGGTGCTCCACCGGCGAGGCGCCGAGCACATCGTGGCCGCGGTCGGCCTCGGCGGCAGTACGGCCTCCAGCCAGGACATGGTCGGCGAGCTGACCGCCGGGGGCCTGCCCGCGTTCGGCTCGGTGCTCACCGCCGACTCCTGGGCGGGCACGCCCGGTCTGGTCCGGGTCGCGCCCCCCAACGCCGACCAGGCCTCGGCCGCCGTACGGTTCCTGTCGGCGGGCGCGCGCACCCGCGCCCGTGTCCTGCTCGTCGAGGACGTCGCCGCGGGCGACCAGTACACCAGCACGCTCGCCACGCAGTTCCGCGCCCGGATGCCCACCGGCCGCCTGGCGGGCGCCGTGCTGTTCGACTCCAAGGCGGACGGCCAGGTCGCCACCTTCCGCCACCAGGTCGGCGAGCTCTGCGCCGCCCGGCCGGACGTCGTCTACTTCGCGGGCCGTGGCACCTCGCTGCCCGCGTTCCTGACCGCACTCGCCGAGCGGCCGTGCCGGGACCGCCCGCTGACCATCGTCTCCGGAGACGATGCCACCCAGGTCACCCGCACCGACGGCTTCGGCCCGCGGGACCTGGCCGCGGCGCTGCGCACCGGCCGCGTCGACCTCGTCTACACCGGCCTCGCCCACCCCGGGGCCTGGGACGTGGCACCGAGGGCGTTCGCCCCGCAGGCCATCGCCCCGTTCCGCGACGGCACGTTCACCACCGCGTTCCCTCATTCGGGCCTCGACGACGGACGGGCGATCATGATGTACGACACGCTGCTGATCGCCACCAGGGCGCTGCGCGGCGCCCCCACGTCCTCCGGTCCCACGGCCACCGACGTCCACCGGACCCTCGCCGCGCTGCGCGAGGGCACGGGGGTGCCGGGCGCGAGCGGCTGGATCACGATCAACGGCGACGGCGGCCCCCGGGACAAGGCCATCCCGGTCATCCGCATCGAGCCGAACGGCCGCACCACCACCATCGCGGTCACCTCCGCCGACGGCACCCCGTACACGCCCACCGGCACGTGACCCCTGCGGTGCCGGTCACCGCACGGCCACCGGCGAGGAGCCGCCCGGCACCGCCAGGCGGGGTTCGCCCGTGCCGTCGGCCGGAACCGACCAGATGTCGCTCGCCCGCCCGCCGCGCCCCGGCAGCGCGTAGCCGACGGTCGAGTCGTCCAGCCAGGCGGCCTGGTCGTCGACGCTGTGCCGCTCGGCCAGCGGGTGCTCGCGCATCCCCGCCAGGTCAAGTACGTACAGCCGCCAGGGCGCCCGGGGATCGCCGGAGACCTTCTTCTTGAAGGCGATCCGGGTGTTGTCCGGCGACAGCGACGGACATTCGGCGTTCTCGCGCAGCGCCTTCGCCGACCAGTTCCGCAGGTCGCCCTCGACGAGGTGGGTGCGGCCCCTGGACGAGACGGTGGCGTAGAAGCGGTTGTCGTCGCGGGCGAAGGTGACGCCCCAGTAGTTGACGTCCGGTGCGTGGTGGCGGGCGCCGTCGACGGTCAGCGGGATCCCTTCGATCGACTTGATCAGATAGCCGGTGCGCAGGTCCAGGACCGAGGTCCGGGTGGAGAAGCCGGAGGCGGCGTACGAGTCGCCGACGGCGAACGCCGTCCAGGACAGCAGGTTTCCCGAGGCGGAGACGCGGGCCCGGTTGGGGATGCCGGGGACGGTCACGCGGCGCACTTCGCGCAGCCGCCGGTCGAGTACGAGGGCCTGGGTGCGGGCCGGGAGGCCCGGCAGTTTCCGCAGGCACAGGGCGCGCTCCCCCGCCGCGTAGAAGCGGTCGCAGGACGGGCCGCCGCCGACGCGCGGCGCACCTCCTGCGGGCAGGCGCGCGACCCGTCCGGTGGCCGAGTCCCGGAAGTACAGGCCGGGCCCGTCGAGGCCGAACGAGCCGTCGGCGTCGGCTTGCTGGGGCGGGCGTTCGCGGTGGCGGGCGTGCAGGACGTAGCCGAGGGAGCCGCCCGCCAGCAGGAGCACGGCGATCACGACGACGGCGAGCCGGAGGTGGTGAGGGGCGGTCTTCACGACGCCTCCGGGACCGTGGCGGGCAGGACGCGCCCGGCGGCCGCGAGCGCACCGGCCAGTGCGAGCGCCGCCATCCACAGGGCGGGCCGCTGCCCCCAGAGGGTCCAGGCCGCCCCGAACCCGGCGGCGCCGAGGAGCCGGGCCAGGGCCTGACCGGTCTGGAGCACCGCGAGCCCGCCCGCTCGTCCGCGCGCGGGCAGCAGGGGCCCGGCGAGCGCCATCAGCACCCCGTCCGTGGCGGCGTAGAAGATGCCGAGCAGCACGAGTACGGCAGCGGCGGTCGGCCAGGCGAGCGGAGCGAGCAGCAGGGCGTACGCGCCGAGCAGGGCCGCGTGCCCGAGCAGGAACGGCAGCCGCCGCCCGGTCCGGTCGGCGATCCGGCCCACCGGAACGGCGAGCAGCAGATAGCCCGCGGCGGGGCCGAGCGGCAGCAGCGGGAACAGGGCGGCCGGCAGGTCCAGGCCGCGCTGGAGCAGCAGATAGAGGAAGGAGTCGCCGATCGTGGCGGCGCCGAGCAGGGCGGTCGCATACAGGATGCGACGGAAGGCGGGGTCGCGAAGTGCCGTGCGCGGACGGGGAGTTACGGGCACGCGCGCTGTCCCGGACGCGGGCGGTACGTACACCGCGAGCAGGAGCACGCCCAGCAGCCCGGTACAGAAGCTGACGACGAACACCGCGTCGTAGGCGTCGGTGGTCGCCCGGAGCACGGCGAACGCGGCGAGCGGCCCGAGGAGCGCCCCCGTGGTGTCCATGGCGCGGTGCACTCCGAAGGAGCGGCCGAGCGTCTCCGGCGGGCCGCTGAGCGAGATGAGGGCGTCGCGCGGGGCCGTGCGGATGCCCTTGCCGAGCCGGTCGGCGGCGAGCGCGGCGGCGATGCCCGCGGTGGCGCCCCCGGCGAGCAGCAGCCCGAGCCGGGAGAGCGCGGAGAGCAGATAGCCGGCCCCGGCGACCCGCTTGTGCCGGCCGCCGCGGTCGGCGAGCCGCCCGCCGAGCAGCCGTACGAGTGCGGTGGCCCCGTTGAACATGCCGTCCAGGAAGCCGAATTGGAGCGGGGAGAGACCGAGGCCCAGGACGAGGTAGAGCGGCAGCACCGCCGTGACCATCTCCGAGGAGACATCGGTGACCAGGCTGACCGCGCCGAGCGCGAGGACGGTGCCGGGGACGCGCCGCCCGGCCCCGGAGGTGCGGGGCGGCGCGTCCGTACGGCCGGTGGTGGCCAGATACATCAGTGGCAGCCGTACTTCGGGCTCGTGTCCTTGACCTGCCCGTCGGTGCCGACGTAGGTCCACCCGTAGCCGGAGTCGGTGAACTCCAGCTTCAGCACGCCGTACTGGCCGCTGATCCGCTTCTGGCTGTTGGGCTGGACCTGCTCGATGGGGTACGGCTCGGCGCCTCCCATGCCGCCGACGATCTCCACGATGCCGTCCGCGGTCGCCTTGCCGTCGGGGTCCTGCGGGGCGAACCGCTCGTAGTGGTGGTCGTGTCCGTTGAGGACGAGGTCGGCCTTCGCGCCGTACAGGATCCTCCACACGGGCTTGGAGACCGGGTCGTTGCCGTGGCCGCCGGACGAGTAGAGCGGGTGGTGCCAGTAGGCCGCTACGCACTGCTTGCCGTTGGCGGCGAGGTCGGCCTTGAGCCAGGCGATCTGGGCGGACTGGTCGAAGGAGTTGGAGTCGAGGGCGATGAAGTGCCAGTTGCCCTCGTCGTAGCTGTAGTAGCTCTTGCCCTGCGGGTAGGCGATGTTCCCGAAGTACGCCTTGTACCCGGCGAGGACCCCGGCCGGGTCGTACGTCTCGTGGTTGCCCGGGACCGGACGGGTCCTGGCCTTGAAGGCCCCCCACGTCTTGTCGTAGTAGGCGCGGAAGTCCGAGATCCGGGCGTCGTCGTACTGGTTGTCGCCCATCGTCAGATAGAACCTCGGATCGATCTGCCGGGCGAGCGCGGCGGTCTTGGGGTGCGCGCAGCCGCTGTCCGCGGCGGTGCACTGGGCGGCGATGTCACCGGCCGCGACCACGGTGAAGGCACCGCCGGGCGGCGGACCGCCGTCGAGGGTGCCGTACACCTCGGCCTCGTAGAGCGAGTAGCCGTACGAAGTGGCGCGCGCGGTGCCGTAGACGCGCAGGTATCTGCCCTTGCCGGTGAGCGCGGTCCAGTCGTCGGTGCCGCCGTTGCCCGCCTTCTCCTCGGCGACCGTGGTCCAGGACGCCCCGTCCTGCGACACCTCGACGCGGTACGTCTTGGCGTAGGCGGCCTCCCAACTGAGCTTGACCCGGCTGATGGTGGCCGTCGCGCCGAGGTCGACGCGGATCCACTGCGGGTCCCTGCCCTCGGCGCTGGCCCAGCGGGTGGCGGCGGCGCCGTCGAAGGCGTTCTCGGCGCCGAGCGAGGAGGTCTCGGCGGAGGAGGCGGTGGCGGGTTTCCCGCGCGAGATGAGGGGGTCGGCGGCGGCCCCGGCCCGCCCGGGCCAGGCGAGCAGCAGCCCGCCGAGGAGCGCGAGCACGGCGGCGAGGACGAGGGTGAGGGGGCGGCTTCTGCCGCGCGGGAAGGGGAGTTGGGCTGAGGTGTTCAGGCGCATACCTGGACTCCGTGGGGGCTTGGTGACGGCGAGAGCTGGACACCGGTGCGCGGCCCCGCCCCGCCCGCACGGGCAGGGGGCAGCGCCACGGCAGCCGGGTCAGAGCTCTCGCTGAGCGCGTCATGCCCACAGGGGGCGGGCACCGCGCCAAGCCGCCGCGGGGGAGCGTAGCGGACTGGAAGGTTTCCTACCAGTGGTTCGACTGGGGGGCTGGGCAGGGGCCGAGGAAGTTCAGCGGGGGCGGATCCGGAGGATCAGCTCGCTGAGCGGCACCCTCGCGAAGTCGTGCGCGACGTTCTCCCAGTAGGGGCGATCGAAGACCCGCGCCCATTCCATGGTTTGCTGCCACGGTCCGATGCGGGGCTCGGGACGGGGCTCAGGGGCCCGGGTTTCGAAGTCCTTGATCGTGTCGTAGACCGTCTTGCACGGGCCGGACGCCGCCTGTGCGGTCTCTTGGAGCACCGTTGCGAGATCGGGGAGCGTCCGGCTCTGGTCAACGCGATCCCACGCTTCGCTCGCCCTTTGAGCGCAGTCCACGATGTTGGCCTGGAGGTTGATCCGGTTCTCGATGCGCGTGAGACCGGCGGCACGCGCCTTGTTGAGGCCGTACGTGAAGATGCCGTCCACCAACTTGCTCGCCGCGCTGGTTCGGACGCGGGCTATCGAGACCGTGAACGTGTTCGTCAGGGAGTAGTGGACGACGACCGACTCGTTCGGCAGGACGACCGTCCCGTTTCGCGCCACGATGTTCTGCGCCACTTGCCTGGCGCCCTCGATGACCCACTGACTGGGAGTGTCGTCCGGGGAGATCACCGGTTCGACGGCGCCGTCCGTGCTCCGGATCAGCAGAACCGTCCCGTCCTGTGACGTATTGGTGACCACCGAGCAGGTGGGCCGCTCAGGGAACTGACTGAACTCCATGTACCGACCCACGTACCCGTCCGCGACCTGCACCCGGTAGTTGCTCTCGCAGCCAGCGGCCGCCGCAGGGGTGGCCGGTATCACCAGCGACAGCGGCAGGGAAGCGGCCGCAACTCCGACCGTGAGCATTCTCAGCGCGGCGGACATGACGGGCTCCCAGCATGCCGTGAGCAGTCCCGAGAGGACACCTCCAGTCTGCGCCCGGATCGCTTGTCGCACGACCGGACAGCGTGGCGGGGTCATCGGTGACCGGGCCGGGTGTCGCCACCGGTCGCGCCCGTCGGCACCCCTCTCGGAAGGGTGCCGACGGGCGCTTCTCCCGCTGGCCAGGCGAACTGGCCCGGCCGGTAGTCGCCTGCGGGCCGCTGGATGATGACGTTCGCGCGGTTGAAGGCGTTGATCAGGGAGATTGGCGCACACCAAGGTGGCGAGTTCCTCCTCGCCGAAAGTGCATGGCGGCGTTCGCCCATGATCCGTCAGCCGAGCCCCGCGGGCGCACCCCCCGGCCGTGCGAACTGGGTGCGGTACAGCTCCTGGTAGCGGCCGTCCAGTGCCAGCAGTTCGTCGTGGGTGCCGCGTTCCACGATGCGGCCGTTCTCCACCACGAGGATGAGGTCGGCGGACCGGATCGTGGAGAGGCGGTGGGCGATGACGACCGCGGTGCGTCCCTCCAGGGCCTCACTGAGGGCCTCCTGGACGGCTGCCTCGGAGGTGTTGTCGAGGTGCGCGGTGGCCTCGTCGAGGATGACGACGCGCTGGCGGGCCAGGAGCAGGCGGGCGATGGTCAGGCGCTGGCGTTCGCCGCCGGAGAGCCGGTAGCCGCGTTCGCCGACGACGGTGTCGAGCCCGTCGGGCAGGGAGGCGACCAGTCCGTCCAGGCGGGCTCTGCGCAGGGCGTCCCAGAGGTCCTCCTCCCCGGCGTCCGGGCGGGCGAGCAGCAGGTTGGCGCGGACCGACTCGTGGAAGAGGTGGCCGTCCTGGGTGACCATGCCGATCGTGTCGCGGATCGAGTCGGCGGTCAGGTCCCGTACGTCGACGCCGCCGAGGCGTACCGCGCCCTCGTCCGCGTCGTACAGCCGGGGCAGCAGCTGGGCGACCGTCGACTTGCCCGCGCCGGAGGACCCCACGAGGGCCACCATCTGGCCGGGCTCGGCGCGGAAGGAGACGCCGTGCAGTACGTCGGCGCCGCCCCGGGTGTCGAGGCTCGCGACCTCTTCGAGGGAGGCGAGGGAGACCTTGTCGGCGGAGGGGTAGCCGAACCGTACGTCGTCGAACTCCACCGCGACCGGCCCGTCCGGCACCGCCTTGGCCTGCGGCTTCTCGGCGATCAGCGGCTTGAGGTCGAGGACCTCGAAGACCCGCTCGAAGCTGACCAGCGCGCTCATGACCTCGACGCGCGCCCCGGCGAGCGCGGTGAGCGGCGCGTACAGGCGGGTGAGGAGCAGGGCGAGGGAGACGACCGCGCCCGCTTCGAGCTTGCCGTGCAGGGCGTAGTAGCCGCCGAGCCCGTAGACGAGGGCGAGCGCGAGGGCCGAGACGAGGGTGAGGGCGGTGATGAAGGCGGACTGCGCCATCGCCGTACGGACGCCGATGTCGCGCACCCGTCCGGCCCGGGCCGCGAACTCGGCGGACTCGTCGGCTGGCCGCCCGAACAGCTTGATCAGGGTCGCGCCGGGCGCCGAGAACCGCTCGGTCATCCGGGTGCCCATCGCGGCGTTGTGCTCGGCGGCCTCACGCTGCAGCCGCGCCATCCGGGTACCCATGCGGCGCGCGGGCAGGACGAACACGGGCAGCAGCACCAGCGCGAGCAGGGTGATCTGCCAGGAGATGCTGAGCATCACGACGAGGGTGAGCAGGAGCGTGACGAGGTTGCTGACGACGCCGGAGAGGGTGTTGCTGAACGCTCGCTGTGCGCCGATGACATCGTTGTTGAGGCGGCTGACGAGGGCCCCGGTGCGGGTCCGGGTGAAGAAGGCGACCGGCATGCGCTGGACGTGGTCGAAGACCGCGGTGCGCAGGTCGAGGATGAGCCCCTCGCCGAGCGTCGACGACAGCCATCGGCCGACCAGGCCCAGGGCCGCCTCGGCGAGGGCGATCGCGGCGATGAGCAGGGCGAGACGGGTGACGGTCCCCGTCTCCTCGCCGCCGACGATCGCGTTGACGACGCGTCCGGCGAGGAGCGGGGTGGCCACCGCCAGGAGCGCTGTGGCGATGCTCAGCAGGAGGAACAGGGCGATGCGGCGGCGGTGGGGCCGCGCGAACACAGCGATGCGTCGCAGGGTGGCTCGGTTGAACGGACGTCGGTCCTGCTGCGCGGTGATGACGTTGTGGAGCTGTGTCCACGCGGTGGCTTCCATACTCATACGAGAAACGTACGACCTCTAGTTAAGTCGAGGTCAAGCGTTCCACCGAATCAGCCCACCTTGACCAGCCGCCAGCACTGGTTCGCACCCCCGTTCGCGGGCCATTGGATCACCTGGGCGCCCAGGACGAGCGAGCCTCCGCTGACGTCCATCAGATGGCCGTCGAGCCGGGACTCCAGGACGTAGCAGTCGCGTACGCCCGGGGTCACCCGCCACTGCTGGTTGGTCCCGCCGTTGGCGGCCCACAGGTTCAGCTGGGTGCCCGGCACGACGCTCCGGCCGGGGACGTCGAGGTGTTTTCCGCTGGCCACGCCGGTGACGGTGTAGTAGCCGTCCCCGGTCGAGGCGAGCTTCCACTGCTGGTTGGTGCCTTGGTTGCCCGTCCACTGGATGATCGGGGTTCCGTCGGCGGTGCCCTGCCCGGACGCGTCCAGGAGCTGGCCGCTGTTGGTGTTGACCAGGTGGTACGTGCCGTCGAGCGGCGCCGTGGTGCCCGGGGTGATGCTCAGGTTGGCGAACTGCGCGCCGTAGTAGCCGGTGGTGCCGAGCCCGATCTGGCCCGCGCCGTAGCTACTGTCGGTGACGGTGGCGAGGGTGGTCGCGTCGAGCTTCGCGGTGATGGTGGCGCCCTGGAAGGTGAGGGCCAGGGTGTGCCAGGTCTTCAGGCCCGGTGCCGTGGCCGTACCGCTGGCCAGGGTGGTGGAGGACCAGGCCGTGTCGGTGCGCAGCAGCGACCAGGCGCCGGTGTCCGCGACGCGGAGGTGGTAGGCGTTGAGGCCGTTGTTGTTGCGGCCCTGGGTGCCGACCCGGCCGAGCAGTTCCACCGCGCCGGGCTGTTCGAGCAGGGCGTCCGAACGGACGGTGTAGTTGGTCCAGTTCACGTCACCCATCAGCGCGTAGGGCTGCGGCGTGGACTCGTTGGTCCAGCGGATGGGTGTGGTCGGTGCCTGCTGGCGCAGGCAGCGGCCGGTGCGGCCGCCGGCGCACGGCGCGGTCTCGAAGGAGCCGTTCATCGCGGCGACGTACCGCGCCTCCTGCCCGGTGGCGGTCCCGGCCAGCGAGTCCGCGTACGGCAGGGCGAGCGGGGTGCGCTGCGGCGAGGCGACGGTGCCCGCGCCCTGTCCGGTCGTGGTGGTGACGGTGTAGAGGTGACCGGGCTGGAGGGTGAGCCGGTACGTCCCCGAGGTGGCGGTGAGGTCGGGTTCGGGCACCAGGTGTGCGGTGGCGCCGTTGCTGGAGAAGTCGGTGGACCAGACGTGCAGGGCGCCGGCCGGCAGTCCGCCCGCGACCTTCAGGGTGACGGTCTGGGCGGCGGTCGCGTCCATCGTCTCGAACACGGTGGACCAGGCGGCCTTGCCCGGCGCGGCATAGCTCACGTAGCTGCCGTTGGTGCGGTTGCCGCCGAGGTAGCCGGAGGCGGTGTCGAGGTACTGCCAGCCGGGGGCGGTGAACTGGGTGGTCTGTGCGGTCGCCCAGGCACTGCGGTCCACGCTGTACGCGCCCGACCAGGGCTGGTTGGCCGTCACCAGGCCCATGCTGTTGAACGAGAGGTTGGGGTAGAGCGCGGCCACCACCGGCCAGTTGATGAAGGCGGTCATCTTCGCGTCCAGGTATCCGCGGTTGATGGCACGGGCCATCGGGGCGGCACCGGTCGCCGCGTCCTCGGAGCCGTTCTCGCTCGCCCAGAGCTGCTTGCCGGTGGCCAGCGCGTCCGGGGTGGTCGAGCAGCTGGTCATGGCGGACATGTAGCCGCACGGGTAGTGGGCGCCGACGATGTCCACGGCGTCGTTGAGCGCGCTGTCGCCCCGCATGGCGGTCGCGATCTGCCAGCCGTCGTCGGCGCCGACGACCTTGGTGGCATACCCCTTCGCGGCGAGGGTCGCGTGCAGGTTCTTGTACCAGGCGGCGTTGAAGCCGCGTTCGTTCCAGCCGCCGAGGTAGTCGATGGTGAGGTTGTGCTGCTTGGCGCAGCCGAGCCAGGACACCAGGTAGTCGATCATGTCCTGGGACCAGAAGTTGCCGTTGCCCACCCAGCCGGGCGCTCCCCAGGAGAGTGCGGCGAGTTTGATACCGGGGTTACGGGCCTTGGCCTGCTCCATCAGCCACCACTCGTACCCGTTGGAGCAGTTGACGGTGGACCGGGTGTGCTCGATGGAGGATTCGGCGCCGTCCGTGGAGTTGGTGTCGCCGCCGACCTCGACCTTGAGGATCTGCAGGGCGGCGCCGAAGCCGGGCTTGAAGAGGTAGTCGAGGATCTGGCTGCGCTGCTGCTCGGGGTAGTCGAGCAGCAGCCGCGTGTTGCCACCGCCTCCGCTGATCGCCCCGACGCCGTCGAAGATACGGCCGGGGGACGCGCCGTCGACGGTGATGTCGGTGTTGGCGGCGGCCTCGGGAGCGGCGCCGGCCGCCTGCGGGACGGTGGTCAACGACAGACACAGCAGAAGGACTGCGAGCAGGGTACGGGGAAGGGATCTCATCGTGGTGCGACCCTCTCTGACAGGGAAACAACTACATGCACGCACATTTTCGATCACAAGCGAACTCAAGTAAGCAGCAGCAAACACTAGGAAGGCCACGGTGAGGCGTCAAGGTCCCAGACGTGCCTCGGTAGTTGTGTGGGACTTTGTGCGGATCGTCGTACGGGCGCGGGCACGCGAAAGGGCCCGCCGGCCGGCGGGCCCCCCGGGTGTACGTGGTGCGGCGAGCTGCTCCGACCGCTGGCGCACGGCCTCCAGCAGCCGCCGTCAGGCGTCGGGGTCGCGCAGGCCGACGCAGTCGAAGGCCCAGAAGGTCTCCGAGTAGACGAAGGTGCCCGTCATCCACGGCTCGTGCGCGGACAGTCGGGCGACCTGGAACGCGGGGTCGGGGATGCGCAGCGACGGCGAGCGGAAGCCCAGCGGGCTCGCCGCCTCGAAGCCTCGCGTGCGGTAGTACACCGGCGATCCCTCCAGGAACACCAACGGCACCCCCTGCCCGTCGGCCGCCGAAAGGGCGTGCTCGATGAGGCGGGCGCCGATGCCCCGGCCTTGGGCGTCGGGGTGCACGCCGAGCGGCGAGAGGGACATGACGTCCACGATCCGGCGCGGGGCGTCCAGACGCGCCGCGCTCAGCAGGACGTGCCCGACCACCCGGCCGGCGAGGGTGGCGACGAAGGACATCGGGGCCAGCGGCGCCGGTGCCGTGCGCAGCGCCTCCACCAGGCCGGGCACCCGCCCGTCCCCGAACGCGCGCGTGTGCACCTCGCGTACCGCCGGGCGATCCGCGTCCGTCTCGTGACGGATCACCAACTCAGCGTCGCCGGTGGTAACTGGGGAGGCAACTGAGGAGCCTTCCCGCTGATCTTGTGATGTCATGGCCGCGAGCGTAGGCCGCGGAACGCCTCGCACGCACGGCAATTACTCGCACGCACGGCAGTTAAGGGACCGGGACGACCGACGGGGACGACCGAGCCCTGCCCGCTGCCGAGCAACGCACCCCCGACCGCGCCCCCTTCCACCCTTCTCGCCATGGAGACACCTTGTCGCTGCGCATCACCGCTCTGACCGACCCCGACGAGGACACCGCCGGCCGCCGGCTCGCCTGGCTGGCGTCCGGCGCCGAGGGCGCGCCCGTCGGGTCCGCCTTCCTGCGGCTGTTCGCCCGGCCCGGGCAGGACCACCTCGCCGAACTGGACGTCCAGGTCCACCCGGCCGAGCGGCGCGGGGGCGTGGGCTCGCGGCTGCTCGGAGCGGCCGTCGAGGCGGCGCGCCAGGACGGCCGGCGCAGCGTGATCGCGCAGGCGCCGGCGGACTCCCCCGGCGACGCGTTCCTCGCCGCCCGCGGCTTCGGCAAGGTACTGACCCTGACCTACACCCGGCTGCCGCTGGCCGACGCGGACCTCCCGTCCCTCACCAAGGCCATCGGGACGCCGCACCCCGGCTACCGGCTGACGTCCTGGGACGGGACGGTGCCCGAAGAGCTCGCCGACACCTTCGTGGCGTCGCGCCGGGCCATGGACGACATGCCGATGGGCGCCACCGACTTCGGCACCGTGGTCTGGGACCTCGACCGCGTGAAGGCGGCGGCCGCGGCCATCGCCAAGCGCGGCGAGATCCTGCACACCGTCGCGGCCGTCGACGAGTCGGACGGCTCGATCGTCGGATTCACCGAACTCGTGGTCCCGGGCGACGGCACCGGCGACGCCCAGCACTACGGCACCGCCGTGCTGCCCGAACACCGCGGCCACGGTCTCGCCCACTGGATGAAGGCCGCCTCCATCCACCAGGCCCGCGAGAGCCACCCCCACCTCGCGGGGCTGCTGACCGACACCGCGGACAACAACCCGCACATGCGTCACATCAACGACACGCTCGGCTATCTGCCGACGCACGCCGCCCACGAGTACCAGCTCGACCTGTAGGCGAGCCTTCCGGCCCGGGACTCACAGCAAGCCGCCGTACCCTGACTCACCCGCGACAGCGTGCAGTGAGGTGAGGCGGATGAGCGGTCCGAACCGTCCCGGGGACGTTCTGGTCGTCGACGATGACGACGCGGTGCGCCGCTCGCTGGAGCGGGGGCTGCGGCTCAGCGGCTTCCGGGTGCGCACCGCCGACGGCGGCCGGGCCGCGCTCGCCGCCGTCGGGCAGGTGCCCCCCGATGTGCTGGTGCTCGACGTCTCCATGCCGGGCATGAGCGGCATCGAGGTGTGTACGGCCCTGCGGAGCGCCGGGCACGACCTGCCCGTGCTGATGCTGTCGGCGCTCGACGAGACCGCCGACCGCATCGCCGGGCTCCAGGCGGGCGGCGACGACTATCTGGTCAAGCCGTTCGCGCTCCAGGAGCTGGTGCTGCGGCTGCGCGCGCTGCTGCGCCGCCGCCCGCCCGCCGAGCACGACGTGGTCCGGGCCTGCGGTCTCGTCGTCGACCCGGCGGCCCGTACCGCACACCGCGACGGACGCCTCCTCGACCTCACCCGGCGCGAGTACGAACTCCTCGAAGTCCTCGCCCGCAACACCGGCCTCGTCCTCACCCGCGACCAGCTGCTCGAACGGGTCTGGGGGTACGACGTCGACGTACGCACCGACGCGGTGGACACCTTCGTCAGCTATCTGCGCCGCAAGCTGGAGGCGGACGGTGCTCCCCGTCTCCTCCACACCGTGCGCGGGGTGGGTTTCGTCCTGCGGGAGCAGCCGTGAAACTGTCCACCCGGATCGCCCTGGCGGTAGGCGTGGCCGTACCGGTACTCGTCCTGGCCTGCGGCTGGCTGCTGCTCACGCTCGTCGCCCGCGATCTGCACCGCGAGGAGGACAGCCATCTGCGGACCCGGGCCACCGCGATCGCCCACGACGCCCGCACGCTGCTGCGCGCCGCGGCCAATGACCAGCCCACCGCCGAGGAGAACCGTCAGCGCAAGCTCTTCAACGCGGCACTCGACGTGGGCGTACGGCTGACCGGGCCCGACGGGACGTTCAGCGGCGGTCCGCAGCCCGACGCGTCGGTTCCCCTGCCGGACGCCGGAAAGGGGCCGGTGACCATGCGGGGCGCGGGCCGCAGCTGGCGGGCGTACGCTCTGCCGGTCAAGGGGCCGCAGGTGTCCGGCACCCTGTGGGTGTTCGCGCCGGACACCGCGAACCGGGCCCAACTCGGCCTCGTACGAAGGCGGACGGTGACCACCGCCCTGCTCGCCGCCCCGCTCTCCGCGCTGCTCGCCTGGGCCGTCGCGAGCGGTGCGACCCGCCCGCTGCGCCGGTTGCGCCGACAGGCGGCGGGCCTCGACCCCCGTACGAGCGCGGTACGGCTCGAACACCGGCCGACCCGGGTCACCGAGGTCGACGACCTGGCCGCCACCCTCCAGACCGTGCTGGCCCGCTACGACGAACAGGCCGCCCGCACCGCTCAGGCCCTCGACACGGCCCGCTCCTTCTCGGCGGCCGCCTCGCACGAGCTGCGCAATCCGCTGATGAGCATGGGCACCAACCTCGACGTCCTGGCCCTTCCCGGACTGCCGGGGGCCGAACGCGCGGCGGTCGTCGACGAGCTGCGGGCGGAGCACGCGCGACTGCTCGGCATGCTGGTCGCGCTGCGGGAGCTGGGGCGCGGCGATCTGGTGGAGCCGGACGCGTTCCGCCTGCTCGACGTCGCGGAGACCGCGGACGCGGCGGTGGCCGAGGCACGGCGGCGGGCGCCGGACGCCCGGATCACCCTGGACGCGGAGCCCGCGCCGGTGCACTGCTGGGAGCCCGGCATCCGGATCCTGCTCGACAACCTCGTCGGCAACGCGCTCGCGCACGGCAGGGACGCACAGGGCCGGGCCGAGATCGCCGTGGCCGTCCGCCGGGAGGACGCGCACGTGCTGATCACCGTGGACGACCGGGGCCCGGGCATCCCGCCCGACGCCCGCCAGGAGGTGTTCCGGCGCTTCCACCGGGGTCCCGGCAGCACCGGCTCCGGGCTCGGCCTCACGCTGGCCGCCCAGCAGGCGGCGCTGCACGGCGGGACCATCGAACTGGGCGAGGGGCCGGGCAACGGGGGCACCCGCTGCACGGTACGGCTGCCCGCGCGGGCCCCGTCCCAGGGCGGCGCACTCCCCCTCCAGCGGGACTGGCTGACGCTCACGGCCGCCCGGTCACAGAGTTTCCACAAAGAGCCTTCCTAGCCTCCCGTTGTTAGAACCAATCCTGTGGAACGGGAGGCAGCAACCATGAACAAACCCTTCTCGCCCCGCCGCCGGGTGGCCGCGGTCGCGCTGGCCGCGACGGCCGTACTGACCGTCACCGCGCCGAGCGCCTTCGCGGACGCGACCCCCTCCAAGACCCCGCGCACCACGGCCGAGGCACCCAAGAGCGACGGGGCCAAGGCTGTCTGCAAGCGCGCACCCAAGGTCGCGGCGCGCCTGGACCGCTCGCTCGACCGGCTCAACGGCGGTGTGAACACGGTGGGTTCGGTGGCCCGGCTGCAACAGCGGGTCGACAACGCGAGGAAGGAGGGCCACACGGCGATCGAGACCTACCTCGGCGACAAACTCACGCACCGGAAGGGATTGGTGACGACCCTTCAGCAACGCCAGAAGGACCTCAAGGACGTGGCCGCCTGGTGCAAGGCCAACAACAACGGGACGAAGTGATGCGTGTCCGCGCGGTCCTGCACGCCGTGGCTGCGGTGGCTCTGACCGCCGCGCTCGCCACGGCCTGCTCCCACTCCCACGCCCGGTCGGACTCGCCCTCGGGCACGGAGCAGCAGATGGAGCAGAAGGTCGGCGCGGCGGAGTCGGCAGCGGCGGCCGCGGACACGGATGCCAAGGAGGACAACTAGGGACGGTCCGGCGAGCGGGCCGTCCGCGACGGCGGCCCGTCCCTCGGCCCAGATGCTGGGCTTCGCGGGCAAGGCGCACGAGCGCCTGTACCGCCCGGGCGAGATCACCACCGGCGCGGCGGCCCGGACAGCAGGGGCGGCGGCCGTGGACGAGGAACCCGGTTGCCCGGCCCCAGCGCCCCTGACAGAGTCTCCGCCATGCCTACCTTCTCCGCATACGACGGAACCAAGCTTGCCTACCACGTATTCGGGGACGGGCCCGCGCTGATCTGCCTGCCCGGCGGGCCGATGCAGGCCTCCATGTACCTCGGGGAGCTCGGTGGTCTCTCCGCGCACCGGCGGCTGATCATGCTGGACCTTCGGGGAACCGGTGATTCATCTGCTCCGGAGGACACCGCCTCGTACCGCTGCGACCGGCTCGTCGGCGATGTCGAGGCGCTGCGCGAGCACTTGGGCCTCGACCGGGTGGAACTGCTCGCGCATTCCGCGGGTACGAATCTGGCCCTGCGGTACGCGGAGCGTCATCCGGAGCGCGTCGGCAGGCTCGCCCTGATCACGCCGAGTGTGGCGGCTCTCGGCATCGCGGTGTCGGGTGAGGTCCGGCGCGAGACGGCGCTGCTGCGCCGGGAGGAGCCGTGGTTCCCGGAGGCGTTCGCGGCTCTGGAGGCGATCTTCGCCGGGAAGGCGACGGCTGACTCGTGGCCTGCCGTCGCGCCGTTCTGGTACGGCCGCTGGGACGAGGCGGCCCGGGCCCACAAGGCTGCCGAGGACGGGCAGAAGAACGGGGAGGCCGCGGCGGCCTTCGGAGGCGAGGGCGCGTTCGACCCCGAGGCCACGCGGGCCGCGCTCGCGCGGCTCGCCTCGCACGTCCTGCTGCTGGCCGGGGAGGTCGATCTCAATTCGCCGCCGCGCGCGATGGCCGAGCTGGTCGAGGTGTTCCCGCACGCCGAGCTGGTCGTTCAGCCGGGGGCCGGGCATTTCCCCTGGCTCGACGACGCCGAGCGGTTCGTGACGACCGTCGGCGCGTTCCTGGACTGACGCCTACGGGCAAGCCGTCGGTGCCCGCTCCGCGGACCGCGGAGCGGGCACCGGGTGCCGGGGACGCACGGGGAGGGGAACCCTGCGTCCCCGGCACGCGAGCGGCCGTACCGACGGACAGGCGCGGCCACTTCGAAGCCCTGCCACCACCATCGCAGGCGTGCCCCGCCCGCCGACAGTGAACCGCCAGCCACAATCGCTCCCCCGGTGGCGCACAAAGGGGCGGAGAACGGTCTCGCGTACGCACGCTCCATCGGTCGCGGTGGCAACGATTTGATCGCGAAACCGGACGCGAGCATTCCCGCGCCCGCGCTCCGGCGTTGAACCGGGCATGGACAGGGACGCTGCACAGGGCCCGGAAACCGCGCACCGGGCCGAACTGACCGGGGCCTACTGGCTGTCCACACCAGCCCGCCCGGGATTCGACTGCGAATGGTGCACCCGGCTGCGGGAGGCGGACCGGCGGGCCTCAAGGCCGGCCGGCGCCTCCGGCACGGGGTGGGAGAGCGACCGGATGAGTCACGCGCGGGCGGCCATGATGAGCCTGGCGCTGGTGACCATCGTGCTCGCCATGGCGATGACCGCCGCCCACATGTGACCGGGCAGGGTCATGACCGGGCAAAATCAAGCGGGCAGCGTGGCGAGGCAGTCGGTCGGGTGCCGGTTGACCTCGTCGGGGCGCTCCTGCCGGATCCTGGCCGCAGCCGTCGAGGATGGGCGAGGCGCGCAGTCCGGGCAGGGTTTCGGGGAACGCACGCCTCGATCGTGTCGGCCGGCCAAGTGACGGAGTTTCGCGGCGCCCGCCCGCCGCCCCGCCTCCTTCCTCAACCGCTCCCCCAGCTTCCCCAGCTCCCCCGCTGGGAAAAACGTTTGGCGGTCCGGGGGCGGCGTGCGTAGCGTCAACGCTCGTGACTTCCACTCCGGCTTCCACGCCCACGCTGCGTACCGAACGTCTGCTCCTTGAGCGGTACACCCCCGAGGACGAGGAGAGTTTCGTCGCCTTGTTCCAGGACACCAGGGTGTCCCGGTGGATGGGGGACGGGCCTGCGTCCGAAGCGGACGACCGGGCCCTGTTCGGGCGGATCTTCACCAAGGTCTACGCCGAGGAGCGGTTCGACGTCTGGGCCGTTCGCCGGAACGGGCGGCTGGTCGGGCATGCCGAGATCAAGCCGACCGACGTGGTCGACGGGCACGAGATCATCTATGCGCTGGCCCCCGACGCGTGGGGTTCCGGCCTCGGCCTGGAGGTGGCCCGGGCCATCGTCGCCCACGGCTTCGACACCCTCGGGCTGACCGAGGTGCACGCCACCGTGGCCGCGCCGAACACGGCGTCACTGGCGGTGCTGGCCAAGATGGGGTTCGGGCACGTACGGGACATCACGGAGGACGACGGCAGTACGACCCGGGTACTGACCTGCACCCAGAGCCGCGCGGCCACGGCCACAGGCGCGGCTTCGGACGTACCCGGCCCACGGCGCCCCGCCATGCGGCAGCCGCCACAGCCCGGGTGACCCTGCCGGGCCGTGGCGTCGCGGCAATGGCGTGAACCCACCGTTGCCCGCGGCGGGGTACGGGTACCCGGGCGGTCCCGCGACGCACGAGCGAGGATGGGGAGGGACCGCCGATGAGGGCTGTGACGTGGCAGGGCAAGCGGACTGTCCGGGTGGAGACCGTGCCGGACCCGGTGATCCAGGAGCGCACCGACGCGATCGTGCGCGTCACCTCGACCGGACTGTGCGACTTCGACCTCCGTCTGTACGAGCGGCACGACACCCTCGCCCCGTTCGTCGAACCGGGAGAGATCCTCGGCCACGAGGCCATCGGGATCGTCGAGGAGACCGGCTCCGAGGTGCCGGACCTCAAGCCCGGCGACCGGGTCGTCGTGCCGTTCCACATCGCCTGCGGACACTGCTGGATCTGCTCGGCGGGGCTGCCCGCGCAGTGCCGGACGACCCACGACCCGGACCACGACACCGGAGCCGCGCTCTTCGGCCACGGCGAGCGGTACGGCTCCGTACCAGGCGCGCAGGCGGAGTATCTGCGCGTGCCGCAGGCCCAGTTCGGGCCGATCCGGGTGCCCGAGGGCCCGCCGGACGACCGTTTCATCTACCTCTCCGACGTACTGCCGAGCGCCTGGCAGGCGGTCCAGTACGCGGACATTCCGCCGGCCGGTACGGTCGCCGTGCTCGGCCTCGGCCCCCTCGGCGACATGGCCTGCCGCATCGCCCTGCAACGCGGCGCCGCGCACGCCATCGGCGTCGACGTGGTGCCCGAGCGGCTGGCGCGGGCGCGCAAGCGGGGCGTGGAGGTGTTCGATCCGGGTGACTACGAAAGCCAGGACGAGCTGATCGCCGCGATCGGCACCCATACGTTCGGCCGGGGGCCCGACGCGGTGATCGACGCCGTCGGCACCGAGGCCCACGACGGCCTGCTCGGCCGGCTGGCCCGGGCCCAGCAGGTGCCGGGGTCCGCCCCGCCGCAGGGCCGGGCCGCGCGGCGTACCGCCACGACCGGCGCCGACCGGCCGGCTGCGCTCCATCTGGCGATCGCCCTGGTCCGCCGGGGCGGCACCATCTCGCTGGGCGGCGACTACGGCGGGACGGCCGACCCCCTGCCGCTGATGACGCTGTCCGACAAGCACGTCCAGCTGCGCACGGGCCGGACCAACGTCCACCGCTGGAGCGACGACATCATGTCGTTCCTCGCCGACGACGACCCGCTCGGCCTGGACGACTTCGCCACCCACCACCTCCCGCTGGAGCAGGCGCCGCACGCGTACGACATCTTCGACCGCGGGGCCGACGGCGCCGTCAAGATCCTCATGCGACCCTGACTAGGCTGTCCCCGTTGATCGGCGGGGCAGACGGGGGCAGGGCGGCATGAGTGTCGTAGAGGTGGAGCGGTCGCAGGAAGGCGTCCGCGGTCGCAGGGCGCTCAACTCCGCGATGTGGGCGCTTCTCATACCCGGTGGCACAGCGCTGGGCGCCGCGATCGCGCAGCACACGGTCTGGGTGGGCGTGATCGTCATGCTCGGCTTCACCGCCGTCGCCGCCTGTCTGATCGGCGGCTTCTGGCACCGCGCCCGGGCCGCGACGCTCGCCTCCGTCAGCTGCTTCGCGCTCATGCTGTTCGCCGGGCCCGCGATGTACGAGGTGTATATGAAGACGGCCGGGGACCCGGTCCCCGCGGTGGTCACTCAGGTCGTCGACACGCACAACCGGCGCGGCCCGGCCATGTTCTGCACGGTCACCGAGACCGGCGGCGACCACACCGTGCACAAGGTGTCCCAGCAGCAGAACTGCTTCGGCCAGGCCAAGGTCGGCGACCGCGTCGAGATCCGCAAGGACCCGCTCGGCCTGCTCAAGCCAAGGCTGCCTGACAGCCCGGACCAGGAGGACACCACGGAGATCACCGTGGCCATCACCCTGGGCCTGCTGCTGCTCACCATCGCCACCGTCTTCCACGCGGGGCAGCGCCGCCGCGACGGACAGCCCCTCGGCCTCACCCGCCAAGGTGCGGCTCCAGCCCGCCGTCGGTGAGTCGGGACGGCCCACGCGGCCCGGTGGATCACCGGAAGGACCATCCCGGCGTCGCGGTGTAATCCTGCGGTACGTAGTCGCACCCGCCTTCCCTGAACCCCGTCGCCGCCTGCTTCGCGGCCAACGCCTCGCCGTGGGCGTCGACTCCGTCCGCCGTGATCAGGAGGGCGGCGATGATCACCAGCCATACGACGGGGAGGACCCTGCCCGGAGTCCGCCGGGACTGCATCACGATGCCGCCCGCCACCGCGGCGACCCCGGCCGCCAGTACCAGGGCCGGCGCCGTGAGGGTCAGGTGGTCGAGCGTCGGTGAGGCGTGGCACAGGACGTACTGACGTGCGGGCACGACTCTCGGTATGCGCTCGGCGAGGGCGGCGAGGCTCAGCAGCGCGCCCACGCCCACCACGTGTTCCGCCCGCAACCTCGGCCACGCGGTGCCACGTCACTCGCCCTGCTGTTCGGCCGTGCCCGCCGACGTCGTTCCCCCGTCTTGGAGCCGCTCCCCCTCAGGACGCCTCCGCCCCGTCGATCAGTTCCTGCACCCGCTCCCCCATACAGCGCCCGAGGGCCTGGTACGCGTCGAACTGCCGGTGGTCGAACCACTGGTCACTGGTGCTGTCGTGCGGGAAGACCGGGTTGGCCGCCGCGTACGAGAGCAGTTCGTACGGCAGGTCCTTCGTCAGCGTGGTGCGGGCCACGATCAGGGTGCCGCGGCGGTCCCGGTGGCCGTCGATGTCCAGGTCCTCGGGGTAGGTGATGTCGCCGGTGACCACCGACGTACGGGACAGACGGGCGTTGAGCTCGGAGAGGACACTGGGGGGCTGGAGCGGGTCGCTGCTGCCGGGGACCAGGCCGGTCGGCTCGTGCAGGGTGATGGTGATGCCCAGTTCCTCGTGGGCGAGCGCGATCGCCTGGGCCAGGGTGGTGGCGAAGGGCGGGATGTCTCCGCTCGCGTCGATGCAGACCGCCGTCCGTACACCCTGCCGCAGGAGCTCGACCAGCCCGAGGTTCTCGTAGTGGCCGCCGTCGGTCACCAGCAGCAGCCGGTCGTCCATCGGGTAGCGGCCGAACACCTCGCGCAGCAGATACGGCAGTCGGCGGATCAGCGGCGCCGGGGGCAACGGCCAGCGCGGGGTGTTCCACTGCTCGGCAAGCGCGCCGGGGTTGGGCAGCCAGCTGCCCAGCCGTGCGTTGGAGAGGGCGAACAGCGTCTGGAAGGTGCGGGCCTGGGCCCCCATGGCCGAGGCGAAGGCCGCACCCGAGATCGCGACGGCCGACTGGACGGTCAGGTCCCGCGCGATGTGCCGCTTGGAGCGCTGCTCCAGACAGGCGGTGCAGGCGTAGCCCACATCGGGTCCGCCGACGTAGTCGTGGGAGAGCGTGTAGGAGACCGCCCGGCGGCCGGGCGGTGTGCGGTCGCTGCCGGAGAGGTTCGCCGCGCCGGCGAAGATGACCTGGGGGAAGTGCTCCTTGCGCGCGCCGTACTCGCTGAGTGTGGTGGTCTCGGTGGCGAAGTCGTACGGCCGGGCCACCTGCGTACCGTGCGTGCCGGGCAGGATCTCCCGGCGTACGGCGAACGCGGAGGCGAGCCGGCGGCGGTAGAAGGGGTGCAGGCTCATCCACGTCTGGTCCAGGAGCGAGCCGATGAACAGCAGCACGGCCGGGACGCAGATCCGCATCCACAGCGGCCAGGCCCAGCCGGTCGCCGTCGTCCAGCCGAGGACGAACAGGAAGACGACCGCGAGCACGACCAGCACGACCCACACCATCAGATACTGCAGCAGGCCGTTGGGCACGGCACGGCTCAGGCCCGACCGTCCCCGCACGACCTCCATCACCTTGGACAGCCCCGAGCGCACGGTCTGGCGCCGCCGCCACAGGGTGCCCACCAGCGCCGCGACATAGGTGACCAGTACGGTCAGGCCCGCGCCCACCGTGACGTCGGGGCGGCTGATCTGGTGCCGGGTCTGGAGGTAGACCGTCGACCAGGCGAGCAGCGGGAGCACGACGACCACCGCGGTCAGCGCGAGCGTCAGCACCACGAACGCCTGGAAGGCCCGGGCCAGCCAGCGGGCCACCTGGTCGGCGCGGTCCCAGACGTACGCGGCGAGCCACAGCAGCCAGATCCCGGCGGCGGCGACGAGCGTGTACGCGACCGTCCACACCGCCGGGTCGCGGAACGACGGGCGCGGTGGCGTGGCTGTGCAGTGGGCGCAGAAGCGGATGCCGGGCTTGGCGAGGTGGGTCAGGTCGGTCACCGGCACCTCGTGGTACGCCCAGCTCAGCACCAGCCCGATGGTGCCGGTCGCGGCGGCCAGCAGGAACAGGGACGCGAGCAGACCGCGCAGCAGCACTCCGAGGGCGACCATCCACTGTCCGGTGCCGTCGGCGACGTACTTGGAGTGCCGCCGCAGATGGTCCTCCTCGGGCGAGCCGGGGGCGAACACGTCCCTGGAGGTGAGGGTGTCGTTCAGGGCGAGTTGCATCGCGCCGACCGTGTATCCGCCGCCGGAGACGGAGACCAGGTACCGGGCCTCGCACAGCGACCGGCGCAGCGCCTGGAGGGCGCCGAGGGTGACGGTGGCCGAGCGGATGCCGCCCCCGGAGACGCAGAAGCCCAGCTTCGCGTGCTGTCGGCCGGGGGCCGTCGTGCTCTGGTAGCGCCAGTGCGCCGAGGGGATGCCCGGCTCGGCGTGCGGGTGGGTGACCCCGGTCGGCCAGACCCGCCCGTCGGCCTCCGCGACGGGCCACGGGGGAACCACCTCGGGGGTGGAGGTGGGGTGTTCGTGGCGGGGCGACGGGGTGGGCGCGTCGGCGTCCACGTGGGGGTGCTCGTCGTCCGCGTCCACGTGGGGGTGCTCGTCGTCCGCGTCCACGTGGGGGTGCTCGTCGTCCGCGTCCACGTGGGGGTGCTCGTCGTCCGCGTCCGCGTTCGCGGGTTGCTCGCGCCCGCGCGCGACCTCCTTCCATGTCCCCCTGCCCGCGCGGCTCGCCGTGGTGGCCCACACCATCGCGCCGATGACCGTGGAGGCCCCGAGCAGCGGCCACTTGACGGTCTCCAGCGCCGTGGCCGTGGCGAACGGCCAGTCACCGACGGCGCCGTGCACCCTCAACGCGCCGACGAGCAGACCGTTTTCGACCAGACCGAACACCGCACCGGCGAACGTGGCGATCATCGCCCAGTGGGAGACCTGACGGCCGCGCAGCCCGGAGTACGCGTGGTGCCCGATCAGGAACACGAGCAGCAGCGTCGCGGTGCCGCAGGCGAGCCACACCATATGGGCCACCAGCGCGTCCTGGAAGGCCGGGGCGTGCCCGTCGTACACCTGCTTGGCCGCCGTGGCCGTACCGGCGAGCTGGAGCCGGGCGATGTCGACGTCCGGGGCGCGCCACAGGAAGTAGGCGCCTCCGAGTGCCGCCGGAACGAGCGCTGCCCAGGCCCGCAGGAACCCCTGCTTGGCCGTGACGGGCCGGGCGGGCCGGGCAGCCGTCGGGGACGGCGGCGAGGAGTGAGGCATCGGGTCACCTCGTGAGGTCGGTCGTGGTGCGTGCCGTCCCGGTGGTCCACGGTCCCCCGGCCGTGGACCATCGGGACGGCGCGCGGGTCTAGTCCGGAGGTTCGTCCTCCGGTCCGAGTCCGCCGTCCGGGGCGGACTCCTCGGCACTGCGGTCGTCCAGTTCGCGCATACGGCGGTGGACGGCCTCGCGCAGGCTCTCCTTGCCGGGTGCCGGCGGTGTCGAGCGGGTCGCTTCCACCGGGGTCCCGGCCGGGCCGTCCTCCTGGCCTTCTCGGTCGGTCGCGTCCTGGCCGGACGTGTCGCCCTCGTTCAGACCGGACGGGCGGCGCTTGTCCTTCTCAGCCATCTCAACCCCTCCTTGCCGGGCGGGCCGGTACGCGGAGCGCTATCCATTGTCGTGCTTGCCGCCCTGCCAAGTGCCCTCGGTGACCTGCCCGGCCTTCAGCTCGTCGATCTGGCTGCGCCAGAGGTCGGCGCGGGAGGCGGTGGTCGCCTGGACGGCGGCCGTGAGTGTCCTCGCGGCGGAGAAGCGTTCGGACTCCGGGCCGCTGGCGGCGATCCGCGCGTTGGTCTTCGTATGCGCGTCGATGGCGGAGCGGAGGCTGCCTCCACGGGCGGTCAGCTTGCCCAGGTCGCGGAAGGTGGGTTTCTCCGTATCGAACCAGATCTGCTGCCACCAGTGGTCGCTGACCGGTTCGCGCCAGCTCAGGTATCCGCCTTCGAGGATCTTGCGCGGGGCGTCGAGCTTGCCGGTGAAGCTGTAGCGCACACCGGGAGCGGTGACGGGGTCGTAGAAGTGCGGGGTGAAGAAGTCCGAGACCAGAAATCCGTTGATGGTGTAGCCGTTCTCGGGCGCCTCGGACGGGTCGGCGACCTCGACGAGGAACTCCACCACTCCCTGGTCCTTCTTCGGCGACTGCCCCGCCACCACCCGGCTGCCGAAGGGGTCGCAGAGCATCTCCAGCATTTCGTGGCTGGCGGTCAGCGACCAGCTGTCGCTGTACTGGATCAGGGAGAACGGCTGACCGTTCTTGTCCATGTGGACACCGGCCGCACCGGGTTCACCGATGTCGTCGCGGACGATCATCGGCCAATAGCCGACGGGCACGTCGTGGAGGCTGTCGAAGGCGTCGACGGACGCGGGGATCTGCCACAGCGGCGCGAAGTCCCGGATGGCCTGCTTCTGGAGGGCGGCGGCCACACGGGTGAGCTGTGAGGAGGTGATCTCATCGGTCTCTGATACGAGGGCGAGCTGGGTGACCAGCATGCGGGGCTCCTTGTCGGCCGGAAACGGGTTTCCACGGGCACGGGGTGGTCAGGTCAGCAGTCGGGACAGCGCGCCGGCGTACTCGGCGGGCAGGTTCGCCTCGTCGGCCAGGGTGTGCAGGAAGGTGCGGTCGCCGGAGGCGGTCAGAGCGTCGAGCACCACCGGTTCGAGCTCGGCCGGTGCGGCGGTGAGCACGCCGATGCCGGGCCCGGACAGGTGCGTCGCGCCGCTCGCGCTCCGCACCGGCAGTCGGGGTCGCAGCTCGGCGCCGGTGGGCTCGATCTCGTCCAGGGCCAACCGCCACCGCACCCTCCCGTCGGGCGACGCGGTGATCGGCGGGACGGGGGCGTCGGCGAGGGCCGGGAGGTCGGCCAGCGCGTCGGTGAGCCGGTCGGTGGCGTCGCCGATGGTCAGCCCGGCCACGATGGTGTCGGCCGTGCCGTCGTGCAGATGCAGTACGTGATCCGCCGACATACCGGGGACCTGCTCCAGGACTTCGCCCGGGGCCAGGGCGTGCATGAGCCGACGGGATCCGTATCGGGCGACACCGTCGACGGCGACCAGGCGGATGTCCTTGTCGCGGGCGTCGATGAGCGAGGTGTACGGGTCGCCGCCGGCGCCGTCGACGACGATGAAGTCCGCGCGCATTCCGGCGCTCAGCGATCCCAGGGCCGTGTCCCAGCGCAGGATCCGGGCCGCGTCGCGGGTGGCCATGGCGACCAGCTCGTGGTCGCTGAACACGGATCCGGCGGCGGTGGAGGCCAGCCGGGCGGCCTTGAGCTCGCCGAGCAGCCCCTTGCTCCCCGACACCGACCAGTCCGAGCCCAGCCCCATCAGCACACCGGCCGCTTTGGCGGCGGCGATGTCCGCGGTCTTTCCGTACAGCAGGAGGTTGGAGAGCGGCGACCACACCATGGAGCCGCCGTGTGCGGCGAAGACGGTGAAGTCGTCGGCCGTCAGGCCGGTGCAGTGGATACCCACCAGGTTCTCGGTGATCGCCCAGGTGCCGGGCTTGAACTGGAGGGCCTGGAAGTGCGCCCGGGCGGCCGCGTCGGTGCCCTCCGCCAGATGGAGGAGCAGCCGGTGCGGCTGCTTGAGCCGGGCCAGGAACTTCTCGGCGTCGCCGGCCTCCACGTCGGCGATGCGCGAGGCCGCCTCGGGCAGGTCCGGCGCGTCGGTCTGCTCGACGTTGCGGACGATGCCCCGGTACATACGGCGGGCGCCCGCGTTGCTGAACAGGGCGATGCCCTGGCTGGTGGTGGTGCCGTTGACCAGGGCCTTGGCCTCGACGTACCGCACGACGGCGGGCATCAGGCGGGGGTCCTGGCCGAGCACCTTCATCGGTCCGGTGACCAGGGTGCGGTAGGCGGGGTTGCCGCTGCCGCCCCACTGCGAGCGGTTGCCGTACTTCTTCGGCACCTGCCACAGCGGCAGCACGTCGTACGGCAGGTGGTTGTGCAGCTCGATCAGCCCCGGGTAGACCGAGCCCCGGGTGTCCACGGGCACCACCGCCTCGAAGCCCGGTGGGGCGGGCGCGGTGGCCGGGAGCGCCGCCTCGATGTGTGTGCCGGACACATAGAGGGTGCCGTCCTCGATCACGGTGCCTGCCGCGTCGAGGGTGACGATCCGTCCGCGCAGGGCGAACCGGCCGGTATCCGGGGCATCTGCTCCAGGCGACATGCGGGTCCCTTCTCGCCACCCCCGAGAGGCACGGATGAACACCGCATATCGGATGAACATCACTTAATAGACAACATGCCGTAATGTCATCCAGCGATCACCTTCTGTCATGCCTGATCGCCCGCATGGAGTAGGAGCAGCGCATGCACCCCTTCGACCCCGGTTACGCACAGGATCCGTACGCCACGCTCGTGCGCGACTACCCCGGCGCCGACGTCTACCCGGCCGCCGACTTCCGCGTGGAGTGGGGCCCGGTCTTCCACCGCGGGCGCCTCGACGGCACGGCCCGGGTGCTGGTCATCGGGCAGGACCCGGCCTCCCACGAGGCCATCACCCGCCGGATCCTCGTCGGCACCGCGGGCCGCCGCTTCCAGGGCTTCCTGGCCAAACTCGGCATCGACACGAGTTACGTCATGGTCAACACGTATGTGTACAGCGTGTTCGGGCAGCACGGCGGCAACGCCCACGCCAACGACGAGAACATCGCCGCGTACCGGCACGGCTGGCTGGACGCCCTCGTCGCCCACCAGCCCATCGAGGCCGTGATCGCGCTGGGCGGCCTCGCGGACACCGCGTACCAGACCTGGCGGAAGACCCCCTCGGGCGCCGCGTTCACCGGCGCCTACCAGCACATCATCCATCCCACCTTCCCCGACAGCGCGGCGGGCTCCGGGACCGACCCGGCGGCGGCCATGGCCAAGCTGCTGACGAACTGGAACGACGCCCTCAACGCGCTGCACGGCACGGTCACGCCCGACACGAGCCGCCCGCTCGCTCTCTACGGCAGCACCCTGACCCCGGCCGACCTCGCCACCATCCCTTCGGTGGACCTCCCGCCGGGGCTCCCGGCGTGGATGCGCTCCGACGAACCGTGGGCCAGCCGCCAGGGTGCGACCCCGGCGGAGAAGCGCGCCACGATCATCGTCCAGATCCCCCCGGACCAACGCCCGTTCTCCTGAGACCCCCGCATCCGCCCTACTTGGCGCCGACCGGACTCACATACGTACCGGGGTGCGTGGCCGCGTCCTGGAGCAGGATCGATCCGACCGGCCACGGCAGGGTGTGGGAGTGCGTCTCTCCCGGCGGGGTGACCACGATGCGAGTGGGCTTGAACTCGTTGCCGCTGCCCTGGATATAGGGCAGGTAGAAGATGTTGAAGGTGGTGGTGGCGCCCGGCCGCACCGTGACCCGATGCGGCTGTACGGCGGTCTGCCGGACCAGCGACCACGTCAGGGGCCCGGCGAGGTCCACGCCCGGATACCCGGTCATCACACAGGACTTGGCGCCCTTGTTGGTAAGCGTGATGGTCAGCGCGTACTGGATGTTGGGGTTCTTGGCGCGGCTGGTCGGCACGATCGCGAAGCCGAGGCCGGCGGTCCGGCAGCGCCCGCCGGAGGCGGCGCCGCCCGATCCCGACGGCGTCGGCCCTGTGCTGCCCCCGCCGTCCGGCACGGTCCCGGTGGCGGACGCACTCGGAACGCCGCTGGTGGCCGCCGCCTCCCCCGAGTGGTCGCCACCGCAACCGCTCAGCGTCAGACCGGCGGCCACGACGGCGACGGCGGGACGGCGAAATCGGGAACGCGACACAGCGGGCTCCTCACCCTCGTACTCCACACAGCCACTCACGGAACGGGACGCTCCGCACACCACAAGGACGCGTACCACCCTGATGCGGTTTCAGGCATGCCGACGACGGCGCCCGGCGCCCGGCGCCGTGTTCACGGGGTTGTGCGCAGCTTGCTCTCCACCGCGGGAGGCAGCTTCGTCCCCTCTTCGAGCACCGCCCCGCCCACCTGCTCCGGTGTCAGACCGACTGCCGTCGACAGGTCCGCGTTGACCAGGCGCGCGCCCGCGAGGTGTGTCTCCTTGAGGCTGGCGCCTCGTAGGTCGGAACCCCTCAGGACGGCGCCTTCCAGATGCGCCCGGCCGAGCCAGGCGCCACCGAGGAAGGTATCCCTCAGCCATGCCTCCTCCAAGTGCGCGCCGATCAGATTGGCGCGCTCCAGGTGGGCGCCGCCGAGGCGCACGCGCGCCAGCCGGGCGTCCTGGAGGTCCGCTCCCCGCAGGTCCGTACGCCGCAGGTCGATGCGGAACGGCTCCTCCAGCGGCGGCCGCCTGCCCAGGACCGTCAGGGCGGCCTGCACGGACTCCTCGGGCGGCGCCGCGGAAGGGGGCAACTCCGCGTCGGGGGACACCGTCACCTGGTCCCGGACGAACGCCGCCAGGACCTCGACCACCGTGAGGTGGTCCTTGGCGGAGTCCCGCATGATCCGCTCCAGCGCGTAGATACCGCCGAGGCGCTCGACCGTACGCTCCGACGCGAGCAGCTTGATGGCCTCCACATAGCGGCCGGTCACCTGCCCGTCCCGGGCGATCCCGGCCTGCTCGCGGTCCCGGTCGCGGGTGTGTCGCAGCGTACGGTCGGTGTAGTAGAGGCCCGCCCCGGCGACCGCCCCGGCGCCGAGGGCGACCAGTGCCGTACGGAAGCCCGTGATCACCACACCGTCGGCCGGCTGGAGGTCCCGCCGGCGCAGCCGGTCGCCGTCCAGCCACCACGGGCCCTGCCACAACAGCAGGGCGTAGCCGACGAAGGCGGCGGCCAGCAGCGCAAGCACCAGTGCACGCGTCCGGCTCCGTTTCATACGCAGGAGCATGTCCTCGCAGGAGTGGCCGCATGCGCGGCGGTCCCGGCCTCTCAGGCGGGATGCACCAGCCGCACCTCTTCGCCGCTCGCCCGGTTGTGTTCGTCCGCCCAGTTCTGCAACGCGTTCAGACACGCGTGGTCCAGGTGGCGCAGTCCGGCCAGATGCAGGTGTACGGCCCGGTCCTTGGGGAGTTTCTCCAGCGTTTCCAGGATGCGGGGCAGCCGCAGGAACGTGGCGTTGCCGATCACCTGGGCGCTGACCAGCCCTGCCCCGTCGTCCGTGACCTCGATGTGGACGTGGGAGGTTTCCCAGGCGGCCTTGACCACGGCCAGCAGCAGACCGATGAGGACTCCCTCGAACATGTTGGTGAGGAGGATCGCCAGCGCCGTCGCCGCCAGCACCACCGCCTCGCCCCTGTGGGACCTCCACAGCCCCAGCATCCCTTTCACCGGCAGGAGTTTGAAACCGGCGTGGACGAGGACACCGGCGAGCGCCGCGGTGGGTACGTAGGTGAGCGCGCCGGGCAGCAGCGCGGCGAACAGCAGGAGCCAGACGCCGTGCAGCACGCGCGACGCCTTGGTGCGGGCACCTGCCTGCACATTGGCGGCGCTGCGCACGATGACCGCGGTCATGGGCAGGGCGCCGAGCAGCCCGCACACCGTGTTTCCCATCCCCTGCGCCATCAGCTCCTTGTCGTAGTCGGTGCGCGGCCCGGTGTGCAGCCGGTCGACCGCCGCCGCGCTGAACAAGGACTCGGCGGAGGCGATCAGCGCGAACGCGAGCACCGTGGCCAGCAGCCCCGTGTCCGCGAGCTTCGCGAACTCCGAGGAGCCCGGCGGCTGGACGGCGGAGGCGAGGCCGCTCACCCGCACCCGTGCCACCGGCAGGCCGAGCAGGACCGTCAGGGCGGTGGCGCCGCCCACGGCGGCCAGTGCGCCGGGCAGCAGTCGGCAGCGGGCGGGCAGCCTCTTCCAGCCCGCCGTCACGACGAGGGTGCCCGCGCCGACGGCAAGGGCCGTGAGTGCGGTCGCGGAGTGCGCGACCTCCGCGGCCAGGCCCGGCAGGCCCGTGATGTTCGGCACGCCCGCGCCGGGGCCCTTGCGGTCGGCGAGGATGTAGAGCTGACCGGCGATCAGGAGCAGGCCGATGCCCGCCAGCATGCCCTCCACCACGGCAAGCGAGATGGCACGGAACCAGCGGCCCATCCGCAGGGCCCCGAGCGCGAGTTGGATGAGTCCTGCCATCAGGACGACGACGCCCAGCGCGGCGAGGCCGTATTCGGTGACGGCGGTGTAGACGAGGACGGTCAGACCGGCCGCGGGACCGGACACCTGCAGACTGCTCCCGGGCAGCAGTCCGGCGACCAGTCCGCCGACTATGCCGGTGATCAGGCCGAGTTCGGCGGGGACGCCGGAGGCGACCGCCACGCCCACGCACAGCGGCAGCGCGACGAGGAAGACGACGAGGGACGCGGCGATGTCGGTGCGCAGCACACGGGCCGGCGCTGGACGTGTGGTCATGGCGTTCCGTTCTGTCGGTGGAGGGAAGGAACGTCGCGGACTGTCGCGACCGGGCAAGCGGCCCAGGGTGCGGCGTGGGAACACGTGCGGCAGCAGCGGACAGAGCCGGGCCGGGTGCCGTCGGGAAGGTAGGTATGAGCATGGTCGGCGCTCTGTCGCGGCGGATAGGGGCGGCAAGGAGCACGCGAAGAGCGCACCGGGATCATGACCGGCTCACGTCCGGGTCCTGTGAGCCGTCACGGTGGTGCCCCGTGTGCCCGGGGCGCGGGCGCCGCCTCTGATACTCCTGGGGCGACGGAGACGCCCCTGTTCCCACTTGGAGATCGCGATGGCCGTTCGCCGCGTAGTGCCCAACATCCGGTCGGAAGGGGCGCAAGCCGTGCCTCGAAGCCGGGAGTTCTACGGCCTGTTGGGCTTCGAGGAGGTGATGAACCACGGCTGGATCATGACGCTCGCCTCGCCGTCCGCCCCGGCGGCGCAGGTCAGCTTCATGTCCGAGGACAAGACCGCGCCGGTCGTGCCCGACCTGAGCGTCGAGGTGGACGACGTGGACGCGGCGTACGCGGCCGTGCGGGAGAGCGGCGCGGAGATCGTGTATCCGCTGCAGGACGAGGAGTGGGGCGTGCGCCGGTTCTTCGTACGCGATCCCAACGGCCGGGTGGTGAACGTGCTGGGGCACCGCTGACAGGTCCCCCGGAGTCCCTGTCGGCCCGGGAGGTGCGCCCGGGCCGACAGGCGAAGACCTACACGCGCAGGTCCACCACCGAGCGCAGTTTTCCGCTGGTGGGGCTGCGGTCCAGGGACGCGCCGTCCACCGCCTCGACCGTGAGGTCGAGGAGCCGCTCGGTCACGGCCGAGCGCAGCTCGGGGTAGTCGGCCAGGAAGGCCTCGCGCAGCAGCTCGGTGTCCACCGCGCCGGAGCGTTCCACGCGGACGGTGAGCCGTTCGCGGGCGTCCTGCCGGGCGAGGACGGTCTGGAGTTCGCCGCTGTAGCCGGTCCGTTCCTGCGCGATGGCCGCGAAGCGGCGGTGGTTGAGGAAGTACGTGGCCACCCGCATCACGTCCCCGGTCCTGCCGCGCAGCTCGAAGCGGGGTGCGTGGCTGCCGCAGGGGCAGCGGCCGTCGACCGCGCGGCCGAGGTCGCCGATCACATAACGCCCGAGGTGCTGGCCGCGCCGGGCGTGCGTGGTGAAGACCAGACGGCCCGTCTCGCCCGGCGCCACCGGCCGGTCGGCGGCGAGGTCGAGTATCTCCATGGTGTGCAGATCGGCGTGGAGGTGGTGCACGCCGCCGGTGCTCTCGGTGCACTGGTAGCCGAGCGGGCCCAGGTCGGTGCTGCCGTACGTGATGGACCGGACGACCTCGATGCCGAAGGTGTCCCGCAGGGTGCGCCGCTGTGCGTCGGTGAAGTGCTCGCCACCGTAGAACACCTTGCGGATGCCGCCGTACTCGCGCAGCGCGTCCGCCTCCTCGTGCAGCAGCTGCCACAGGTAGGAGGGCATACCGAAGAGGGTGTCCGCCTTGTGGTCGATCAGCGCCTGGGCCGTGGCCCGGTGGTCGGGGCCGGCCGAGAGCGGCAGTTGGACGCCGCCGAGGCGCTCCAGGATGGAGAAGAAGCTGATGAAGCTGCCGTACATACCGCCGCAGTAGAAGAGGTTGGCGGTGCGGTCCCCCATCGGGTCGTAGCCCGCGGCGAGCAGACCGCGGGCGGCGGCGTGCATCTGGGTGTCGTAGTCGTCGTAGCTGAACAGGGAGAGCGCCGGGGCGCCGGTGCTGCCGCCGCTGCGGAAGTACAGCTCGGCATCGGCCCTGGCGACATGGCGGTTGAGCTCCTGGGCCTCCTCCTTGCCGGTCAGCGGGCCGCTGGGCGGCGGCAGGACGACCGGCCGGGCCAGGTCGTCCAGACAGGCGGTGGTGGCGAACCGGGCGTCGGCCTGGACCGCGACGCGGCGGCTGTAGCGCTGGAGCGCGTACACGCCGTCGTGCGGCTCGCCCGAGTAGCCGCTGAGCATGGCGCCGACGGGGGTGACGCGGGTGACGCCCGCGGCGAAGGCGGCGCGGGAGAGTTCGGCGGTGTCGGTCGGGCTCGCCGCGATGCCCGCGGTCTGCAGGTACCGGCGCATGGGGCGCAGGGCGCCGATCAGCTTCTCGCGCGGCAGCGGCTTGACCCACACACTGCGGTGCAGCGGCGAGGCGGTGAGGGCGGACCGGGTGTCGGCCATGACCCGCCAGGAGCCGTCGGGGGCGGCGAACACCCGGGTCAGACCGAGGTGTTCCTCAAGGCGGGCGACGAGCTCGGTGGTGGTCAGCTCGGCCTGCTCGGCGATGCCGGGGCCGTCGGGGCCGGGCACGGCGGCGGGCCGGGCTGCCAGTACGTCGGCGAAGCGCTCGGCGAAGGTGAAGACGTCCTGCTCGTCCTCGGTGTCGAGGTAGACCACCTGGGGGCTGGAGCAGGCCTGCTGCTCGTACAGGCACACGTCGGCCGCCAGCGCCTCCAGCGTCGCGGGCTCGTGCCAGGCGTCGCGGGTGAGGTAGGCGAAGGAGATGCGGTGTCCCCACTCCACCAGGCGGCAGCCGGGCGGCACATGGGCGGCGACCCCTTCCACCGCGCTCTCGCCGCCCCAGACGGCGACCGCGTCGGCGGGCGCGCACATCAGCTCCAGCCACTCCTCGCGGGAGGAGGAGAAGCGCAGCACGATGACGCGGGCGGCGAGGGCGCCGGTGGTGTCGAGCGCGGCGAGCTCGGCCAGCAGGTGCTGGGTGAGCAGGGTGTCGCCGCTGCTGGTCTTGAGGATGTTGACGTTCCCCGCGAGCAGGCCCTCGACGATGCTGAGCGGGGCGACGGTGGCCGCGTTGCCCGGCGCGATATGGGCGACCAGGCCGACCGGCGCCCAGGCCTCGTACACCGTCTCGCGGGCGTCGGGCCGGTTCAGCCGTCCCGGAGCGGTGCCGCCGAGTTCGCGGCGCAGCTTGCGGGTGAGCTCGGTCCGGCTGAGGTAGGTGCCCAGCTCGCCGAGGACGGCGGGGTCCTCGCCCTCGGGCAGATGCCCCGCGAGCCGGTTCCGTACCGGGTTCCGCTCATCGCGCAGGGCCGTGGCGAGCGCGTCGCAGGCGGCAAGGACCGTCTCGGTCTCCAGCGGGCTCGCGAGCGCCTCCTCGACGGCGGCGGGCAGCGCGGCGAGGCGCCGCCCGGCCTCCTCGTCCCCGATGAACGCGCCCTGCCAGTAGTGGTGTTGGTCTGCCCGGTCCATGGTCTGCACGGTCACGACATGCCCTTCATCAGTTCGGCGGCGGCCACCGCGCAGCTCTTGTTGCGGCTCACTCCGGCGCGTCCGTGGACGGTGAACCAGTCGGTGCCCAGCTCGCACGCGCACTCGTCGCCGGGGTGCAGCGAGGCGAGGTCGCCCATGACGACGCTCTGCGCCGGTACGGAGGTGATGTACGGGGAGACGAGGTGCAGATAGCCGGTCTCGCCGTACGGCAGGGGCTCCAGGGTGCTGGTGGAGAGGATGGCGACGCGGGACCAGACGGGGGCGTGCAGCCGGTGGTGGTCGCACTCGATGTACGGGATGCAGTGCTCGACGGAGCCGAAGGTGTCGCGGATGCGGTCGCCGGGGATGCCGAGCTGCTCGGTGACGCGGGCGTACAGCTCGTCCTTGCCGATGCGCCGGTCGGCGTGCCCCTTCCAGCCGCCGCCCAGGACGACCAGGGAGCCCTCGGGCAGGCGCAGGGGCGGCAGCCCCATGGCGCGCATCCGCTCCAGGGTGAAGTAGAGGAAGGCGGGGAAGCCGAGGATGCGGACGGGAGCGCCGTCGTTCTCGAAGCGGCGCAGCGCGGCGACGCAGCCGAACGGGTCGAACTCGTGGCCGTTGCCGGTGTTGCGCAGCGCGTACTCGACGGTGCGGGCCGGGGCGAAGTCGCAGAGGTAGTTGTCGGTGAAGGCGGTGCCGAGGTTGAGGGAGGGTGCCGGTTCGTAGCTGTAGAGGAGGTAGTTGACCTCCTGGTCGGGGGTGATCCAGCCGTTGCGCTGGAAGATGCGGGCGACCATGCGCTGGGCGGAGCGGATGGTCCAGCGGTCGAAGAACATCTGCGACTTCTGGCCGGTGGTGCCGGAGGAGGTCAGGTGCAGGTCGACGTCCTCGCGCGGGATGGAAAGCACTTCGTGGCGCTTGAAGAAGTTGGCGTGCACCAGCGGGGCGCGGTACGGCTGCGCGGGCGGCGCCGCCTCGTACAGCGAGCGGAAGAACGGGGAGCGTTCGGCGTGCCAGGCGTTGGTCTCCGCCATGGCCGCGGCGAACAGCTCGTCCTCGGCGGGCCCGCAGGCGTACGGGTCGGTCAGGTCGCACAGTTCCTGCACATGGGGCAGGAGGGCGGGGTCGGGGACGCCGACCGGGGCGAGATGGGGGTTCATGAGGCAACCTCTAGTGTGGGCAGGTAGGTCGACGCCCAGGCCGACAGGTAACAGTCGAGATAGGGCTGGAGGGGCGGCTCGACGACGACGCCGCGGAAGTCGATCTGCTCGGTGGTGCGCGAGAGCACGACGTAGTCGTGGAAGCCGTCGCCGTCCGCGCGCATCGCCGGGTAGAGCGCGCCCGCGACGAACCCCTGGGCCAGGAACGCCGAGAGCGCCTGGTGGTGTGCGAGCGGCACCAGCGCCTCCACATAGCCCGCCCCGGCCCGGGTCAGGGTCCGGGTGACGGGTTCGAGGTGGGCGGCGGCAGCGGCGGGGTCGGGGTGGGCGGTCAGGAGCGAGCAGTAGCCGCCGGTGCGGTTGAAGTACGCGTAGACCTCGAACCGGCCGTCGTCGGGGGTGAGCAGCACGTTGGGCGTGTGCAGCGGGTAGAACCAGCCGGCCGTGCCGGGGAAGCGCTCGCGGAAGCGGCGGCGCACGAAGGCGGGCGCCTCGATCATCTCAAGGCGCTCGACGGGCCCGCGCCCGGCCGCCGGGAGCGGTCCGGTGGCGCGGACGTCCCCGTAGCTGACGCCCAGACAGCTCTCCACGGCCTTCAGAAGCGGCAGCAGCGGGGCGGGCACCTCGGTCACCGGCACGCGGCGCTCCAGCACACCGGCCGAGTGACGCGCGTAGAGTGCGAGGCTCTCGCGGCTGCTCAGATCCACGGCGTTGGGCAGGACGCCCAACGGGCGGAAGCCGTTGCGGGCGACGACGCGCTGGGGTCCGGCGCTGACCGTACGGACCGTCGCGTACACCGAGTCCAGCCGCCCGCTGTCCAGCATCCCGGCGCACAGCGCCTCGGTGAGTGTGGCGGCCAGGCCGCCGGAGCGGTGCTCGGGGTGCACGGCGAGGCCTTCGAGGCGGCCGATCCGGCTGCCCGGCTCGCCGTGGATGGCGGCCGACGCGGCCAGGGCGCCGGTGTCCGGGCAGCGGGCCACCAGCCACAGGGAGTCGGGGTCCTGGATGAGCCGGGCCATCTCGGCCGGGTCGGTGCCGAGCCCGGCCGGGTAGTGGGGTCCGTAGACGGCGTAGTAGAGCTGGCGCAGCTCGGCGATGTCGGCGCCGGTGGCCGGTGCGACACGGGCGCTCATCGCTCGCCCCCGACGGGCTCGGGGGTGCGGTCGGCGGTACCGGCCGAACTCGCCCCGCTTTCCCGCGAGTTACGGGAGCCCAGCAGGGCCAGGGCAGCGGCGGCCGGCAGCAGACCGGCGGCCTGCACCAGGCACAGCGTCTGCGCCGAGAGGTGGTCCCCCGCCAGGCCGAACAGCAGCGAGGCCACCGGGAAGGAGGCGCCCAGGACGGCCTGCATCACCGCGAAGAAGCCGGGCTTGTCGGCGGCGGGCACCAGCCGCTGGAACAGGGCCACGAAGCGGACCCCGATCACCCCCACGCTCCAGCCGGCCACGACCAGGCACCCCGCGAAGACCAGTCGCCCCGCGACGAGGCCCGGCAGCGCGAGGGCGAACGCCATCAGCGCCAGGCAGTAGGCGCCGGTGACGGTGGGCCGCCCCGGCACCCGGGCGCCGGTGAACGAGCCGATGAGCGTGCCGCACCCCAGGGACGCCTCCAGGAGGGCCACGGTGGAGCCGCCGTCGCCGAGGACGGTCCGGGTGTAGAGCGGGATGACGACGAAGACGGCGGTGGTGAACAGGTTGGCCGCGGTGAAGCAGATCAGGATCCGCCGTACGTACGGGAGTCCGCCGAGGATGTCGCGGAGCGTGCGCCGCTCGGGCGCGGCCGTCGTGTCCCCTTCGCCCTCGGCGCCGGGTGCGGCGGTACGGAAGCGGACGCCCGCGACGAGCAGCGCCGCGGCGAGGTAGGCGGCCCCGCAGCCCGCGCCGAGCCCGGCCACGCCCGCGCGGTCGACGGTCACGGCCCCGAGCAGCGCCCCGCCGAGACCGGCCAGGGACTGGGTGGACAGCTCGAAGCCGGTGGCCGTCTCGATGTCCTCGTCGTCGACGAGTTCGGGCACCGAGGTGGTCAGACAGGGGTCGAAGAAGGCCTGGCAGGTGGCCAGGGCGAGGGTCGCGCCATAGACGGCGGGCAGTGGCAGACCGCTCGTCCACGCCCAGACGGCCAGGGCGACGGCGACGGCCCCGGCCACCGCGGCGGCCGTGCGCAGCACGGAGCGGTGGGCGGTGCGGGCGACGACGCGGGCCACCACCGGGGCGAGGGCCACGGCGGGCAGGGTGCTCACGGCCATGAAGAGACCGGAGGCCAGGCCCCGGCCGCCGTCGACCGCGTAGGCCACCAGCCACCAGGAGACGCCGACTTGGAACATACGGACCGCGGCCTGGGTCAGGACCTGGCTCAGCCACACGGCGCCGAAGGCGCGGTTGCGCAGGACGAGCGGCCGGCGGCCCTCCTCCACGAGGGTGGCGCTCATGCGGTCGGCCTCTCGTCCAGGACGCGGAAGAGCTTGCCCGAGCGCGGGTTGACGGCGAGGTCGCGGTGGCGCGCCCACTCGACGGAGAGCGGGTGCACGAATCCGGTGCTCACACTGTCCGGATACAGCGGCCGGGCGCTCTCCAGCTCGGTGACGACGGCCTTGGCGAGCAGTTCGAGGGCGGCCGGGTCGTCGTCGCCCGGGGCGGTGGCGAGCCGCAGCACCAGCCCGTCGCGGCCCTCCCAGCGGCGCACGACCAGTTGCATGCCGACGATGCGGCCCCCGGTGTCCGCCTGGGCGACGGCGTCCTGGGCGTCCTGCGAGTACAGGGAGACCGGCCCCACCCGGACGCCCTCCTCGGCGCGGCCGAGGATACGGAAGTGGCCGGACTCGGTGTCGCTCCACTCGGCGCGGTCGCCCGCGGGATAGCGGATGACGGGCATCAGACGGCGGAACAGGCTGGTCACCACGACCCTGCCGGGCCGTCCGGGCTCGGTGATGGGCTCCCCCGTGGTGTCGTCGAGGATCTCGACGATGGAGTGCGGGGTGAAGGCGCGGTGCACCCGGGTGTCGGGGCCGGGCACGGGGCGGCCGAGCAGCCCCGCGTCGACGCTGGCGTAACCGACCGAACGGATCGCCGCGTTGGGGAACGCGGCGGCCAGCAGCCGCCGCTGGTCGGCGAAGAGGGCCTCGCCGCCGAAGAGGACCAGCTCCACCGCGTCGAGCCGCAGGCCCGCCGCCAGGATGTGCTCGGCGAGGCGGCACAGCGTGGTGGAGGTGCCCGCCACGACCTGCGCCGCGAAGTCGCGCAGGGTCGGGACCGTCGACTCAAGCGGCGCGGCGCCGCCGATGGGCAGCCGTACGTTGTCGACGGGGGCGTGGGCGAGCGAGTCGAGGATGAAGAGGAAGCTGGCGTAGAGCTCGCCCGCGTAGAAGAGGTCCGCGACGCGGTGGCCCGGGCGCAGCCCGGTGTCCACCAGGCCCTGGCCGAAGGCGGTCACGAAGGTGCGCCACTCGTCGCGGGTGTAGACGGAGAACTTGGGCGCCCCGGTGGTGCCGCCGGTCTTGTAGACGGTCGCCTCACTGAGGGGGCCGGTCAGGACGCGGTTGTCGTCGAGGGTGTTGGCCGCCCAGAACTTCTCCTGGTCCACGACCGGCAGGTCGGTGAGCCGGTCGGCGTCCGGCGGAAGGGACGCGTAAAGGTCCTGGTAGAAGGGCGAGTTGTGACGGGCGAACCGGATGAGGTCCGAAAGCTGCTGGGCGGACATGCGGCCTTTGCCTAGGTGTACGGAACAGGGCGGGAATCACCGCGGCATGGCGAGGCCAAGTGCTTCGCCGCCTGCGGGATCGGTCGGTGTACAGGGGGTTCCCCGTGCCCCTGACTCCTTGAGGGCGCGCCAAGAACTGACGCGCGGTCACGATGATGGAACATCGGAGCGCGAATCGCAAAGTTGGCCGCACATCCACCGGTCTCAGTGGCCGAAAACAATGATTTTTGCGGGGCGCGTCGGCCCGTGACGTTCCGATCGAAGGCGGCCGACCCGGATCTGGGCGCTCTTCTAAGGTTGAGGCATGCACACCGTGGCCGTCCTCGCCCTCGACGGAGTCATCCCCTTCGACCTGTCCACGCCGATCGAGGTGTTCCAGCGCACCCGGCTGCCCGACGGCCGCTCCGCCTACCGCGTCCAGGTGTGCGCGCCCGTCGAGGAGGTCGACGCCGGGGCGTTCACCCTGCGGGCCCCCTGGCGCCTCGACGCGCTGGCCGGGGCGGACACCATCGTCCTGCCGGGCTGCGCCGACCCCGCCGCACCCGTCCCGGACGACGTCCTCGACGCCCTGCGCCAGGCCGCCGCCCGGGGCGCCCGGATCGCCTCCATCTGCACGGGCGCCTTCGTCCTCGCCGCCACCGGACTGCTCGACGGCCACCGCGCCACCACCCACTGGGCCGCCGCCGCGCTGCTCGCCGAACGCCACCCCGCCGTCGATGTCGACCCGGCCGTGCTCTACGTCGACAACGGGCAGCTGCTCACCTCGGCGGGCGCCGCCGCCGGGCTCGACCTGTGCCTGCACATGATCCGCCGCGATCTGGGCTCGGCGGTGGCGGCCGACGCGGCGCGGCTGTCCGTGATGCCGCTGGAACGCGAGGGCGGGCAGGCCCAGTTCATCGTCACCGAGCATCCGCCCGCCCCGCGCGGCTCGACGATGGAACCGCTGCTGCGCTGGATGGAGGAGAACGCCGACGACGAGCTCACCCTGGACGATCTCGCCGCGCGCGCCGGGATGAGCGCCCGCACCCTGCACAGGCGCTTCCGCGAGCAGACCGGCACCTCCCCGCTGCAATGGCTGCACCGGGCCCGGATCCGCCGGGCCCAGCACCTCCTGGAGACCACCGCCCACCCCGTCGACCGCATCGCCCTCCAGGTCGGCTTCGGCTCCCCCACCGCGTTCCGGGACCGCTTCAAACGCCTCATCGGCACCAGCCCGCACGCGTATCGGCGCAGCTTCCAGGGGGTGTGATCCAGCGCGCGGAGAGTCGCCGGGGCGACTGGACCGGGGTCGTCGGAGCGCCACGGCCGCAGCCGCCCCGGCCCGCCGGGATGTCGCCCGGCCAGACCGTCGTGCGGTTGCGGAACAGGGTGAACTCACCCTTCACATCGGCCATCGCGGCCGCGGCGATCAGCAGGACGATCGTGACGATCGAAGTGGTGCGCTGGGCGTAGAGCATGTCCGACTCCTGGGCGGGCCGAGCCGCGCCGGGTCGATGCGCGGGAACAGCCGGTGCAGCAGCGGCATCACGCCGAAGCCGCCCGCCGCAGAGGGGTCCGGCGGGCGGCTACGGCGTCACGTACGACAGGTGGTCAGCACTCCCGCAGACCGGGGGCCGGGTCCTGGCCCGTGCTCACGTCCACGGCGGGCACATTGCCCCAGGCGCCGTTGTCGAGCTGCGTCCAGTACCAGATGTCGTTCTGGCCCTGGTGCGGGTCGCCGTGGCCCCAGCACTGGAACCAGCTGAAGGTGCCGACCAGCGTGCCGCGGGTCGCCGAGCGGTACGAGCGGTCCGCATAGCCCTTCGCGCCCGCCTTGTTGCCGCAGTGCAGCCGGCCGTCCGAGCGCACCCCGCACTCGGCGGCCGGCTTGGCGGGCTTGGCCGGGGCGGCGGCCACGGCTGGGACGGCGGTGGTGAGTCCGGCCGCCAGAAGGGTGGCGGACGCCATCAGGGCGAGCTTGTCGCGTGCGTTCATGGTGTGCGTGCTCCTTGTTCGCGTCGTACGAGTCCTGCGCGTCTTACGTGCCTTACGCGTCCCGTGGCTCGGGGATCGGCTCCCGCGAGAGGTGGGGGTGCCTTCGCCGCTGGTCGGGACGGGTTCGAGCCTGGCCGCCGCCCTGGGCCGCTGTCGAGGAGGCGGGCGTCGCCCGTCCTGACGTGAAACGGGAAACACCCAGGGAAACAGCACCGGTTCCAGAGCTGCCCGGCCCGGCGTCAGGCTGCCGGCCCGCAGACACGCACATACGGCAACCCCGGCAGCAGCCGGGCCCAGCGGCGGGGGCCCGTGTCGCCGAGCAGTCGGCAGACCTCGGCGTCGCGCGCCCGCAGGTCCGTCGACCACAGCCGGACCGTCCCGTCATTGCTGCTGCTGGCCAGCGTCCCCGGCCGTCCGGAAGCGAACACCACGCCCCACACGGCACCGGCGTGCCCGCTCAGAGCGGCGACGAGGTGCCCCGATGCGGGCTGCCACAGCCGTACGGTCCGGTCGCTGCCGCTGCTCGCGAGCGCCGCGCCGTCCGGGCTGAAGGCCACCGCGCGCACCGAACCGCTGTGCCCGGTGAGCGAGCGGAACGGGGCGGCGCGCCGGGTGTCCCAGAGGCGGACCGTCCCGTCGTTGCCGCCGGTGGCCAGGGTGCGGCCGTCCGGCGAGAACGTCACGCCGCGCACCGAGCCGGTGTGGCCGCGCAGGACCGTGCGCACCGCGTGCCCCACCGGGTCCCACAGACGGACCGTCAGGTCGTCGCTGCCGGTGGCGAGGGTGCGCCCGTCGGGGCTGAAGGCGACCGCGTTGACGAAGTCCGTATGACCGCTCAGGACCGCTCGCGGAGCGCCGTCGGCCGCGCGCCACAGCCGGACCGTGCGGTCGGCGCTCCCGGACGCCAGCGTGCGCCCGTCCGGGGAGAACGCGACGGCGAACACCGAACCGGCGTGTGCGGTCAACGTGGTGAGGAGCCGGCGCCGGGCCACGTCCCAGAGCCGTACCGTGCGGTCGGCGCCCGCCGACGCCAGCAGGCGTCCGTCCGGCGAGAAGGCGACGGCGAACACCGATCCGTCGTGTCCGGTGAGCGGCGGGAGCGGGCGGCGGCGGGCCACGTCCCACAGCCGTACCGTGTGGTCCGCGGCAGCGGCGGCCAGCAGACGGCCGTCCGGTGAGAAGGCCGACTGCCACTCCTCGGTGAACGGCCGCGCGACCAGCGCCGGGCCGCCCGGGTTCCACAGCACCACCGACTGGTCGAACCCGCCGGTCGCAAGGCGCCCGTCGGGGCCCGCCGCGATGGACAGTACGTAGTCGGTGTGGCCCGAGAGCACCGCCGCGAGGCGGCGTTTCACCGGGTCCCACAGCCGGACCGTGCCGTCGCCGCCGGCGCTGGCGAGGGTGTCTGCGCTGCGGCTGAAGACCACGGCGTTGACATCGTCGCCGTGTCCGGTGAGGACCGCGCGCGCCGCGCCGTCGGCGGTGTCCCACAGACGTACGGTGCGGTCGGCGCTGCCGGACGCCAGGGTGCGGCCGTCCGGGGCGAAGGCCAGTCCGAGCACCTGGTCGGTGTGGCCGGTGAGCACGGCGTCCGGCCGCCCGTCGGCCGCGTCCCACAGCCGTACCGTACGGTCGGCGCCCGCCGAGGCGACGGTCCGGCCGTCGGGGGCGTAGGCGACCGACATCACCGCGTCGTCGTGGCCGGTGAGCACGCCGCGCGGGGTGCCGTCCGGCACGCTCCACAGCCGTACCGTGCGATCGAGGCCGCCCGAGACGAGGCCGCGCCCGTCGGGGGCGAAGGCGACCGACCGTACGGCTCCCCGGTGGCCGGTCAGGATCGCGGTCATCCGATGCGAGGGCATCTCCCACAGGCGTACGGACCCGTCCGTGCCGGCGGTCGCCAGCCGGTGGCCGTCGGGCGCGAAGGCCACGGCCGTGACCGGGCTGTCGTATCCGGTGAGCGTGGCCGTCTCACGGTGGTGGACGGTGTCCCAGATCCGTACCGTGGCATCCGATCCGGCCGAGGCGAGCAGACGCCCGTCGGGGCTGAACGCCACGCCGTTGACGGGTCCCTGATGGCCCGTCAGCCGACCGTCGAAGTACTGGGCCTGGGTGCTGAGCAGGGCCCCGCGCGATTCGGGGGTGGGGGCCGACCGATAGGCGGCGGCCGCCAGCAGCATGGACGCCTCCGGCCGTCCTTCGGCGAGCGCCTCCGACCGTACCGCCATGGCCTGCGACTGGGCGATGCGGCGCTGCCGGTACGCGTCGGAGCGCTGGCGGAAGGCCACGGTGCCCGCCGCGACGGCGACGGCCAGCAGGGCGGCGAGCGCGCCGAGCAGGGCGCGGCGGACCCGGACGTGGCGGCGCGCCGCCCGTCGGCCGCGCTCCTCCTCGGCGAGGCAGGCCGCCACGAACCCGGCTTCCCGCGGCCCCAGCCGGTCCCCGCTCCCGGGCCGCCGGTCCCAGTCGCGGACCGCGTCGAGCCGCGCGCCCCGGTACAGCAGCCCGGGATCGTGCGCCGCGCGCGCCCACTCGACAGCGGTGTCCGCGAGCTGCTGGCGCTGTACGAGGGCGGCGCGGTCGCTCTCGATCCAGCCGTGCAGCCGGGGCCAGGCGTGCAGCAGCGCTTCGTGGGTGATCTCCACGGTCTGGGCGCCCGCCGTGACCAGCCGCGCCCGCACGAACGCGTCGAGGGCGCGGGCGGCGGCCGGCGGATCCGCCGACTGGCCGGGAATCAGGGCGCGTTCGAGCGGTCTGCGGGTCTGGGCGGCGGACCCTTCGCCGACCTGCACCAGGCGTACGAGCAGGTGGCGCGCCATCCGCTGCTCGGCCGGATCGAGGCTGGTGAACACGGACTCGGCGGTGCGGGCCACCGCTCCGTGGATGCCGCCGGTCGTCTCGTACCCCGCGACCGTCAGGGTGCGGCCCGAGCGCTGCTGCCAGGTCGCGAGCAGGGCGTGGCCGAGCAGCGGCAGCGACCCCGGGGAGGCGGCGGGGCCGGAGCGCAGGTCCCGCAGCAGCAGCTCGGCCAGGCCCGGCTCCAGGGCGAGACCGGCCCGCTCGGTGGGGCCGGCGATGGCGGCGCGCAGCTCGGCGCCGGACATCGGCGCGAGCGCGAACAGGCCGTGCGTGAACGCCTCGGCCAGTTCCGGGTGTTCGAGGCAGTGCCCGAAGAAGTCGGCACGCACGCCCAGGACTACGGCCGCTTCGGCCGGAACCGCGGCTCCCGCCGGGGCCCGCGCCCCGGGCGGCGGCTCGGTGCCCGTCGCCAGTGTGTGCAGGACGGCGACGAAGGCGCGGCGCTCGCGCTCGTCGGCGCAGAGGGTGAAGACCTCCTCGAACTGGTCGACCACGAGCACGAGTCCGGGGTGTCCATGGGCGTCACGGGCCGCGTCCAGCAGGGCGCGCGGCCGCTGCGCCAGCGCCTCGGGGGTGAGGCCGTCGCCCGCGCGGCCGAGCAGGTCCGTGGTGCGGCGCACCAGTTCCTTGAGCGGGTGCGCGGTCGGGGTGCACACCAGGGCGGGCCACGCGGCGGACCCGGCGACCGGGAGCGCGCCGCGCCGCAGCGCGGGCAGCAGCCCGGCCTGGAGCAGCGAGGACTTCCCCGCGCCCGAGGGCGCGACCACGGCCAGCGGACCGTGGCCCACACGCTCGGCGAGCCGCCCCACCAGCTCCGCCGTGGCGCCGTCCCTGCCGAAGAACCACTCGGCGTCCTGCGGCCCGTAGGCGGCGAGTCCTCGGTAGGGGCACCGCGCCACGTCCGGATCGGCCTCGCCGGGGCGGGCCGGGGGGATGCCGACGGCGGCGGGCGGCCCGGCGGGTGTCTTCGGAACGAGCCGGGTCAGGCCCCCGCCCGCGTCGAGGACGGCGTCGCAGCGCCGGGCGACGTCGAGCGTCGGGGGCTTCCCGCCGTTCTCGATCTTGCTGAGGTAGCCCTTGCTGTAGTGGACCGAGCGGGCGAGCTCGGTGAGGGACATCCCGCGCAGGCTCCTCAGCCGCCGTAGCTCGGCTGCGAACTCACTGGCCATCTCGTCGTTCGTCGGCACGAGCCGTACCTTTCCATGACCGACGGGACGTAAGCCTCGAAAGCGCGAGGAGTGCCGGAAGCGGACTCCGCGGCCGTACGGAATGCGAAATTCGAACGGGAGAAAGTCCGCCGCGAAACCGATGAACCACGGGACGACCGACCGGCGGCCGGGTCGTTTCGCCCGGCCGCCGGAGGGCGTCGTCGTTTTCTCGCAGACTACTCCTTACCGCCAGTAGTGGTCGGGCCAGGTTCCGCACGGCCACTGAATGGCTTTCGCACCGGCGTCATGGCTTCCGCCTTCCACCGCCAGGCACTGGCCACTGTTGTAGTTCACGACGTGGTAGGTGCCACCACCGGTGGAATCGAACCTCCAGAAGTGGTCGTACCAGGTTCCGCACGGCCACTGGATGACCTGGGCGCCGTTCTGCCGGCTGCCGCCGGGCACGGCCAGGCACTGGTTGCTGTTGTAGTTGACCAGCCGGTAGTAGCGGACCCCGCCGATGGTCCACGGCTCAAGGTTCCAGTAGTGGTCGTTCCAGGTGCCGCAGGGCCACTGAATGAGGCCCGTACCCTGGTCGAGGCTGCCGCCGGGGACGGCCAGACACTGTCCCGACCCGTTGTTCACGAGGTGGATGAACGTCGCCGCCGCCATGACGTCGAGCTTGGGGTCCGGCGCCGCCCGGACGGCGTCCTTCGCCTTCGCCACGCCGGTACGCGCATGGTCCGGCGCGGGGGACACGGAACCCGCCGTCGGCGCCGCCAGGAACAGGGCGCCCAGCGTGGCCAGGACCACGGCGGCCCTTCTCCGGATACGCATGATTCCCCTCTCGATTGAGGATCACCCGAGCTGACAGTCAGTCAACTCCCAACAACTCGCGCAGCGTATGGGAGAGCTCTTCGGCGTGATACCCGCAATCCCCCTTTGGCCAGAAACACATGAATCCCGCAAGCCAGCGTGACCGAATCCCCTTGCGGTGAATAGTGCGTTCCTGAATAGCTTTTCGGTCACCCGGGAAATGACCCGAACCGGCGCCCGGCCGGACCGGCCCTTTTCCCCGACGGGCGTGCCCACGTGGCGGGGCGCCGGTTCGGGCGTTCCACTGGAGGGGCGGAAGCGGCGGACCGCACGGCAAGGTCGGCGCATCGCACGACAAGGGAGAGCACCTGCCATGGCGGACACTCATCATGTGCTGCTGATCTCGTTCACCGATCCGTCGCGGTGCCGGGCGGCGTACGAGGAAGCCGTCTCCCTGCCGGGACTGCGCCAGGCGGCGGTCCTTGAGAGGTCCGCCGAGGGCCTGCTCGACGTGCCCGACAACCATGTACGCGGCGCCGGGGTGCCCACAGTGGGCGGCGGCGTGGTGGGCGGGCTCGTGGGACTGCTCGGCGGACCGATCGGCGTGCTGCTTGGCAGCGCGGCCGGGGCCGCCCTCGCCAACGCCGCCGAGAACCGCCGGCTCATCGAGGACGGCGCGGGCCTGATCATGCTGAGCAGCCGGGTCGAGGACGGCGCGGCCATGCTCGTCCTCGACCTCCACGAGGCGGCGCCGGAGCCCGCAGACGAGCTGGTCCGGCGCCACGGCGGCGCATTGCAGCGCCTGACGGCCAGGGAATTCGCCGCGCAGGTCGATGCCGCCGAACGCGCGGCGGAGGAGACCGACGCATCCTGACACCGTCCCGCCGGAGCCGCGCAGCCCCTTACAACGCCTCGGCCGTCTCGGGCAGTTTCGGCCCCCGGACGGCCGGTGCCCGCCAGGTGTACGCGCCGGGGTCGAAGCGGCTCAGCCGGCGCACCAGCCGCCCGGTGGACCAGGGCCAGGCGATGGTGTTGCGCCCGCTGGGCGCGAGGTAGTAGCTGGTACAGCCTCCGGTGTTGTAGACGGTGCTCGCCAGCGCTGCCTGCACCGCCGTGTTGTACGAGGCCTGTACGGCGGGCCGGACGTCCAGGGCGGCGTGGCCGGTGCGCCGGAGGTGGGCGAGAGCGGCGGTGAGGTAGGTCAGCTGGGCTTCGAGGACGCTGATCGCGGAGGTGGAGCCGCCGAGCAGATTGGGCCCGAGGAGCAGGAAGAGGTTGGGGAAGCCGCTGACGCTGCTGCCCAGGTACGCCTGCGGTTCACCGGCCCAGGCCGCTCGCAGCGTACGGCCGTCGGCATCGCACAGGCTCTCGGCCAGCGGCAGTTCACCGACCCGGAAGCCGGTGGCCGTGACGAGCACGTCGGCCTCGGCCACGGTGCCGTCGGCGCCGACCACCGCCTTCTCGCGCACGACCGCCACGGCGGTGGGGTGGAGGTGGACGTGCGGCCGGGACAGGGCCTGGTAGTAGGTACTGGAGGTCAGCAGGCGTTTGCAGCCCAGTCGGTAGTCCGGTGTGAGCGCCTGGCGGGTGCGCCGGTCGCGGACCGCGAGGCGCAGGTGTGCCCGGGCCCCCGCCTCGACCAGCCGGGCGAGTTCCGGGTGGCGGAAGGCGCAGCCCAGGCCCTCCTGGAGGCCGTACTGCCCGGCGCGCAGGGCCTTGCGGGCGCCGGGCACGCGGTCCAGGCACCAGTTGAACGCCGCCGGGAGTGGCACGTCGGGCTTGGGCAGCACCCAGGGGGCGGTCCGCTGGAAGAGCCGCACCTCCGCCGCACGGGACACGATCTCGGGCACGAGCTGGACCGCGGAGGCGCCGCTGCCGACCACGGCCACGCGGCGGCCGGTGAGGTCGACCTCGTGGTCCCAGCGGGCGGTGTGGAGCACCGGTCCGGCGAAGCCCTCGATGCCGGGCACCTCCAGCGGGCGCGGCACATGCCACGGCCCGGTGGCCAGGACCAGCACCGCCGCGCTGTAGGAGCCGTCGCTGGTCTCCAGGCGCCAGCGCGCGGCCGCCGGGTCCCAGCGCGCCCCCAGCACCCGCACCCCGCAGCGCAGCACCTCGCCGAGCCCGTACCGCTCGGCCGTCGAGCGCAGATAGGCGTGGATCTCCGACTGTCCGGCGAACACCCTCGTCCAGGCGGTGTCCGGGCCGAACGAGTAGCTGTAGAGCGTGGAGGGCACGTCGCAGGCGCAGCCCGGATAGGTGTTCTCCCACCAGGTGCCGCCGAGTTGGGGCGCCTTCTCAAGGACGATCACCTCGCGGAACCCCGCCTGCCGCAGCCGGATGGCGGCACCGATGCCGGAGAACCCCGCTCCGACGACCACCACGTGCGCGTCCCTGCCGGGACGGGAAGCCTGCGCGGGGATCACCGCGCGAATCCGGCGGACCCGGCGGTGTACGCGAGGACGCGGGCTCCCCGCCCGCTCTTGCGGCAGCCGGATCCGAGCGGGGACCGGCGGGCGGGCGGTGACGCCACGACGGTGCGGGCGAACACCGTCGAACCCTGGCCACGGGCCACACAGTGGGGCGGGGAGGCCTCTCTGCTCGTGCGGGTCACGGTGGTCGGCTGCGCACCTCGTGGCATCGATGGGCCTTCCCGTACGGCGATCGGACCGTGCCACCGTCTCGTACCGTCCGAGCGGCCCGGCAGAGCGCGAAGACCGGCGCCCTGCGCGCGTGGTCCGATGAAAAGCGCCCCCGTACGCCCCGCTCCTTCGCCGGGCGGCGGGCCGCTCAGTCCTGGCCGAGCTCCGCCGTGAGGGCGTCGAGGTTCTCCAGCCGCCCGGGCGACTCGGTGAGCAGCGGCACGGTCGCGACCAGGATCAGCTCGGTCACCGCGATCTCATGGGTCAGCGGGGCGATGGGGCCCGCCGCGTCGCGGGGCAGCCGCAGCAGCACCTCGGCGTGTGCGGCCAGCGGGGACTCCCAGGCGTCGGTGACCAGCACGAGCCGCGTCCCGCGCGCCCGGGCCGCGCGCGCGAACCGCGCGGTGGTGTCGCTGTAGCGGCGGAAGTCGTACGCGACGATCAGGTCGCCCGGCCCCAGGTCGAGCAGCACCCGGGCCCGCTCGGCCGCCCCGTCCGGCACCCGGCGCACGCCCGGGCGCAGGCTGGCGAGCTGGCGGACCAGATAGTCGGCGGCGAGTTCACTCAGGGGGCCGCCCATCCCCCACACCCCGCGCGCCTGGGAGAGCAGCGCGGCGATCCGGGCGAGCAGGGGGTCACCGGCCGCGGCGATGGTGGCGTCGAGCCCGGCCCTGAGCTGCTCGGCGGCCCGGCGCGGGCCGTCGGGGGCGGTGGCGACGAACTCGCGCAGCCGGGAGCGGTCGTGCTCGCGGCCCTCGGCCCGGACCGCGGCCTGGAAGTCGGCGAAGCCGGACCAGCCGAGCCGGGCGAAGAGCCGGGAGGCCGTCGGCGGACTGACCTTCGCCCGGTCCGCGAGGGAGCGCAGCGAGCCCAGGGCGGCGAACGGATAGTCGTCGAGCAGCACCCGCACAATGGCCTGCTCCCCGCGCGGCAGCTCCGGATAGACCGCCCCGAGCCGGGCCGCCACCTCCTCGTCGTTCGCCATGCCACTCCCCGCCGCCATCGCCGGTGATGAAACGATTGTTTCGCATCTATGGAAACTCTCGGGTTACAGTAACATTCGTGACCATAGACGAGCGCTCCTCCGCCACCACCACCTCCGTACGGCCCCGCCCCTGGCGCGGCCTCATCGACGGCTACCGCGCATGGCTGCCCGTCACGGACACCACACCCGTCATCTCGCTCCACGAGGGCAACACCCCACTCGTCCCGGCCACCCATCTGTCGGCGCTCACCGGCTGCGATGTGTGGCTGAAGGTGGAGGGCGCCAACCCCACCGGCTCGTTCAAGGACCGCGGCATGACGGTCGCGGTCAGCAAGGCCGTCGAGGCGGGCGCGCGTACGGTGGTGTGCGCCTCGACCGGCAACACCAGCGCCTCGGCCGCCGCGTACGCGGCCCGCGCGGGCATCGGCGCCGCCGTCCTGGTCCCCCGGGGCCATATCGCCCTCGGCAAGCTCGCCCAGGCGGTCCGCTACGGCGCCGAGATCGTCGAGGTGACCGGCTCCTTCGACGACTGTCTGCGCATCGCCCGCGAGCTGGCGGAGCACCACCCGGTCGCGCTGGTGAACTCGGTCAACGACCACCGCCTGGCGGGCCAGCAGACCGTCGCGTTCGAGGTCGTGGACGCGCTGGGCGACGCGCCGGACATCCACTGCCTGCCGGTCGGCAACGCCGGGAACATCACGGCCGCCTGGCGGGGCTACGACGCGTACGGCACCGCGGGGATCGCCACCCGCAGGCCCCGGCTGTGGGGCTTCCAGGCGGCGGGCGCGGCGCCGCTGGTGCACGGCGAGGTGGTGGCCGAGCCGGAGACGGTGGCCACCGCGATCCGCATCGGCAACCCCGCCTCGTGGCGGGGCGCGATCGCGGCGCGCGACAGCTCCGGCGGCCTGATCGGCGCCGTCACCGACGAGCAGATCCTCGACGCGTACCGGCTCGTCGCACGCCACGAGGGTGTCTTCGTCGAGCCCGCGTCGGCGGCCGGCATCGCGGGACTGCTCGCCGAGCACCGCGCGGGCCGCCTCGACGCCGGGCAGCGCGTGGTGGTCACGGTCACCGGCAACGGCCTCAAGGACCCGGACGCCTCGATGCGCGGCGGCTACGAGTCCACCACGTCCTCGGCCCGCACGGCGGACGTGGCCCGGGCCCTGCACCTGACGTCCTGACGCCCCGGCCGGGCGTGGCACCTTCACCCAGGGGAATCACTGTTGAGGAGCAGGCCCGTCCTCGGTGAGGATGTCCGGCATGCGACGCCTCGTGGTCATCGACGCCCCGTCCAACCTCGGCCTGCGCCCGCCCGCCCCGGGCACGGTCCCCGGCTGCTGCAAACTCGCCGGAGCGATGCGGGAGTTCGGCATCGTGCGGCGGCTCGGGGCGTACGAGGGCGGGGTGGTCGTGCCACCGCGCTACGACCGCGGCGACTGGCAGGAGGGCGACGGCGTCTTCAACGCCCCCGCCCTCGCCTCCTACACCCGTAAGCTCGCCGACCGCGTCGAACACCACGTCCGGGCCGGGCTTCAACCTCACCATCTACGACCCCGATCTCGACCCGGACGGCACGGCGGGCCGCCTCCTCGCGGACCTGGTGGTGGACGCCCTCGGCCCCCGTTCCTGAGCGGCGGCGCGGGCGGCCCGTCCACGCGCCGCCCGCCCGCTCACCCCGCGCCGGTCACGAACGCCAGGATCTCCGGCCCCGCCTCCTCCAGGCTCGCGAAGTGGCGGTGCACCCCGTCCACCGCGACAGGGGCGTTCACCCCCCACACCGTCATGCCCGCGCGCAGCCCGGACAGCACCCCGGAGGGCGCGTCCTCGACCACCAGACAGTTCTCCGGCAGCGCGCCGAACCGCTCGGCCGCGAGCAGATAGGGCAGCGGCGACGGCTTGCCCTCCGTCACCGCGGCGGCGTCCACCAGGACCTCCGGCACCGGCAGCCCGGTCCGGGCGAACCGCCCGCGCACCCGGTGCTCGTAGTTCGACGTCACCAGCCCCCAGCAGCCCGCGGGAAGGGCGGAAAGCAGCTCCGCCGCACCCGCGAAGGCGGCGTACACACTGGAGCGGACGTCCTCGTCCTCCAGCTCGTGGAGCGCGGCCAGGCACTCGTGCGGATCGCGGTCCGGGGCCACACTCGCGAAGGTCTCCAGGGGCCGGGTCCGCAGCGCCACCCGGTACACCTCGTCGGCGCCCAGGCCATACCGCTCCGCCCATGCCCGCCATACCCGGCGCTGGTTGTCGACGGCGTCGATCAACGTACCGTCGACGTCGAACAGAACGTGCTTGGCCACCGCGGTGGCATCGACGGTATCCATAAGAGTGCTGGTCACACCGCGATCATCGCACCACCCCGACGAGTGAACGGGCGCCCGGGCACCATCGCGGCGCGGCCCGTAGACTCGGCGGATGGCCAAGTACTTCGATGTCCACCCCGACAATCCGCAGCGGCGCACCATCAGCACGGTGACGGACAGCATCCGGTCCGGCGCGCTCGTGGCGTACCCGACGGACTCCTGCTACGCCCTGGGGTGCCAGCTCGGCAACCGTGACGGCATCGACCGGATCCGGGCGATCCGGCAGCTCGACGACCGTCACCACTTCACCCTGGTGTGCGAGACGTTCGCGCAGCTCGGCCAGTTCGTACAGATCGACAACGATGTGTTCCGCGCGATCAAGTCGGCGACGCCGGGCAGCTACACCTTCATCCTCCCCGCGACCAGGGAGGTGCCGCGCCAGCTGCTGCACCCCAAGAAGAAGACCGTGGGGGTGCGCATCCCCGACCACACCGTCACACAGGCCCTGCTGGCCGACCTGGGTGAGCCGCTGCTCTCCAGCACCCTGCTCCTGCCCGACGAGGCCGAGCCGATGACGCAGGGGTGGGAGATCAAGGAGCGCCTCGACCACGTGGTGGACGCCGTGATCGACTCGGGCGACTGCGGCACCGAGCCGACCACCGTCATCGACTTCTCCGGCGGCGAGGCCGAGATCGTACGGCGTGGGGCGGGCGACACCTCGCGCTTCGAGTAGCGGGCGCCAGACACACCTCGCCCCGGACACACCTCGGCGGGCGGTCAGTCCAGGTCGTAGTGGTACTGGCCCGCCTTGAAGTCCGCGAAGAGCGTGTACTCCACGTCGCTGTGCACGGCGGCGGGCCCGGCAGTCGCGGTGTCCTTCTCGACCGGCTCCAGGTTGACCAGTGCGTACTCGGTGTACCCGTCGAAGTCGCCGGGCCCGTCCGCCACACCGACGTGGATGGGGGTGTCGTCCGGCAGCCCCTGGAGTGCTTCGCGCAGGCGCGCCGCGGTCCACACCCGGGGGTTGTGCTCAAAGGTGTCTGTCATGGGCCCGAGGCTAGCGGCGCCGACGGGCCCCGCCGCGTAACCGCGCCGGGGGCCGGGTCAACCTGGGGGCTCGAAGGACGGCGGGACCGCAGGTGGTCAGGAGACCGTCCCCGGGGTGTCCCGCAGGGTGACGTTGGCGTGGCTCTCCTGGAAGCTCTGGTCCGAAACGAGGGTCAGCCGGGCCGTGGACTGGAACTCCGGCAGGGTGGTGGAGCCGCAGGAGACCATCGTGGTCTTGAGCTTGGCCACGGTCAGGGCGAGGCCTTCGTTGAGGTCGCCCGCGTAGGGGACGTAGCCGTCCACGCCTTCCTCGAAGACCAGACCCTGGCCTCCCTGGCCGTAGCGCTGCCAGTTGCGGGCCCGGTTCGAGCCCTCACCCCAGTACTCCTTCACGAAGCCGTCACGGGTGGGCAGCTTCGCGCCGGCCGCCTGGTCGAAGCGGGCGAAGTAGCGCCCCATCATGACGAAGTCGGCACCCATCGCCAGCGCCAGGGCCACGTGGTAGTCGTGCACCAGCCCACCGTCGGAGCAGATCGGCACATACTCGCCGGTGCGTTCGAGGAAGGCGTCCCGGGCCGCCGCGACATCCAGCACGGCGCTGGCCTGGCCGCGGCCGATGCCCTTCTGGTCCCGGGTGATGCAGATGGAGCCACCGCCCACCCCGACCTTGACGAAGTCCGCTCCCGCCTCGGCGAGAAAGGTGAACGCCTCCCCGTCGACCACGTTGCCGCCGCCGACCGGGATCTCCGGATAGTGCTTCTTGACCCAGGACAGTGCCTGCGCCTGCCAGTCGCTGTAGCCGTCGGACGAGTCGAAGCACAACGCGTCCGCGCCCGCCTCCAGCAGGGCCGGGACGCGCTCCTGGTAGTCGTGGGTGTTGATACCCGCGCCCACCCGAAGACGCTTGGCGGCGTCCACGACCTGGTTCGGGAAGCGCTTGTTGTCCGCGTAGTCGGAACGGAACACCAGATGCTGGAGGTGACCCTCGCTATCCAGCACCGGGAGGCAGTCCAGCCGTTCGTCCCACAGCCGCGCGTTGGCCTCGGACAGCGTGATGTCGGGTCCGGCATGGGCCAGGTCGGCGACAGCGGTCATCCGGCCACTGACCGGTCCGTCCAGATCATGGCGCTGGGGATGGAAGTCCCGGGAGGTCACCAGGCCGAGCAGGCGGCCGGTGGCGGTCCCGTCGTGGGTGACCGCGGCGGTGCTGTGACCGGTGCGGCGCATGACGTCGACCAGGAGGCCGAGGGTGTCGTCGGGGCGGACGTTGGTGTCGCTGGTGACGAACCCGGCCTTGAAGTTCTTCACCTGGCGGACCGCCGCGGCCTGGTCCTGGATCGGCTGGTTGTGGTGCAGGAAGCTGAAACCACCGTTTCGCGCGAGCGCGATCGCGAGTTCGGGTGTGCTGACGGCCTGCATGATCGCGGACGTGAACGGGGACTGCAGCTCGATCGCCGACGCCTCGCCCGCGATGTGCCGCACCAGGGGCGTGCGCAGATCAACCGTCGCAGCCGAGCAGTCGGTCCGCGTCCGGTTCGGCAAGAGCAGAAACTCGTTGAACGTCCGTGAGACCTCGGCGATGATCTGTGCCACTCGTTCCTCCTGACCCGTCGGCCGGGGCCCGGCTGCCCCGCCGTGAGGACCGCCCCCGTATCGCGGGGCCCGGGCAGGCAGAGATCAGCACGGCGGTCGTGGAGGTGCCACCAACCGCGGCAGAGCCCTGACCGGCCCGTGGATCGAACGGGGAGCGGTCGTGACCTGGCACCTTATCGATCAACCCACCGCAGCACGAATCGTGGCGGGCCGGTGGCCGGGGACACCTGGGCGCTCGTCGCCGGGAGTCGGGTCGCGGTGGCCGTGGTCCTGGTGAACTTCACCGTCACAAAGTGGTTGCCGTCCATCATGACGGTCAGCTCGCTCGCCCGGGTGGACTGGAGCTTGCCGTCCACCGCCCAGTAGTCGATCTTGTAGCCCGCTCTGGGAGCGGCGGTCAGGGTGACCTGGTCGCCCTTGTCGAACAGGCCGGTCGCGGCGGGGGTGACGGTGCCGTGCTCGGGGCTGTCCGGGGCGGCGGCGAGCGCGTACCGGACCGCCGGGGCCGTAGTGGCGGACGGCGTGCGGTAGTTGGCGAGGACGGGGCCGGTGAGGTTCATGACGCGGACGCAGTCGGCGGGGTCGGGCTGCCCCAATGGCACGCCCCGGGGCCGGTTCTCATACGTCTGGCGGGGGTTGGAGAACCACAGCTTCGTCTCGCACTTGTTCTCGTCGGCGCACGCCATGGTGTACCCCATGATGTCCGTCCAGCTGCGGTCGGCGGGCAGATAGCCGTGGTTGTCGGGGTAGTACGGGTTGAGGTTGCCGCGCCGGTAGTTCTCCTCGGCGGGGTCGACGGGGTCGGTGTTGTAGTCGTGGTTGAGGCCGAAGTTGTGGCCGATCTCGTGCGCCAGGTGGTAGGTGCCGAGGGTGTCGACCTGCTGGGCGCCGAAGGCCGCGCCATCGCTGCCGGCCGAGGGGGCGGCGCCGGGGACGATCCGGGGCAGCGAGGGGGAGTTGGCCATGCCGACGGTGTAGAGGGCGCCGGGCTCGGGGGTGAACTGGGTGAGCACATGCAGCAGGTCCGCGCCCTGCTCGTCCCGTTGGCGGCGCGCGTCGGCGGCGAACGCGCCGGAGTAGCGCGGGCTGCTGGGGTCCGACAGGGCGGTAGTCATGCCGCCGGTGTCGCCGTCGTCGCCCGTCCACTCCTTCGTGGTGAACGTGCCCAGCAGGTTGAGCCGGGCGGTGACGGTGCTGTCGGAGTAGGCGGCGTTGGTCCCGGCGACGGCGGCCTTCACCTTCAGGTCGAGCGCCTCCACGCCACCCTTGGTGTTGCGGACCGTGTGCGGGGTGTAGCCGATGAGCAGGTCGATGACGGGTGCCGTGACGGCGGCACGCGGCTGCGCATGCCGCTCCTGCCGCGCGGGCCGGGGTGCGCGGGGGCCCTGCGGGGCCTCGACCCGTACGACGTCGCCGTACAGGGACGTCGTACGGGCGAAGCGCAGCTCGCGCACCGTGGACGTCCCCGGCCGGTCGGCGTCGATCACATACCGCTTGCTGCCCAGGTGCACCTCCCCGGCCACCCTCGGCGCGCCCTGTCCGCACGCCCCGTCGATGGCGAGGCTGACGGGCCGGTCGGGGCGGCCCGCGAGGTGTCCGGTCCACAGCACGGTCCCCTGCCGGTCCCGCGCGATGTGCGAGGCGACCGCCTCCATCCGGGCGTCGTCGAAGAACCGGAAGGTGCGGCGGTCGGGCGCGGCGCCCCGGCGGGTGCCGCAGACGGCCCGGAAGCTTCCCTCGGCCCACTCCACACTGCTCGTCCGCGCCGCCCCGGGCGCCGGGGCCGAGGGCCCTGCGGCGGCAGCCGTCGCGGCCGGGGTGAGGAGCACGGCGGCCGCGAGCACACCGCGGAACGGACGTCGGGAACGGGGCACGGCGTTCTCCTGGGATGTTGTCGACGGGCAACAGCCCCAGGCTGGCGCCCGGCGGACACCCCGGCGCGCCGACAGCCGCTGGACGGGTGGCGGCGGCCGGGCCGGTGCGCGCGCCGGAGGTGGCCGCCCGGGCGACGGCCGGGCCGCCGGGCATGGGGGCGCGACGGCTCCCGTACGTGCTCCCGTACGCTGCCGCACGCCCTAGGGCGTTATGTCTCAAAGGGGACCCTCGCGGCGAGAATTGGCCCGCCCGACGCAAGAGGCGGGCAAGACCGGGAGAGGAGCAGTCGATGGCCGTTGTCCTGTCACTGAGCTGGGCCGGGGTCACCCCCGAGCAGTACGACGCGGTGCGTGACACCGTGGGCTGGGAGAAGCGGGCGCCCGACGGTGCCTGTCTGCACGTGGCGTGGTTCGACTCCGGCTCACTGCACGTCACCGATGTCTGGGAGTCCCAGGAGGAATTCGAGCGGTTCTTCGGCGAACGGCTCGCGCCCGCCGTCGAGAAGGCCGGCATCGTCGGCCGGCCGGACATCCAACTCCTGCCGATGCACCGGCGGTTCGTGGCTCCGGGGGTGAGCGGCGCGGCCTGACCGGCGCTACGCTTTCCGGCGAGCGACGTGGTGAAGTCCAGGATGCGACCCGGGGGGCGCCTTGGAGCCGTTGGGGCCTGACGATCCGGCCACCGTGGGGCCGTACCGGCTGGTGGCCCAGCTGGGCAGCGGTGGCATGGGCCGGGTCTACCTCGGGTACTCCCCCAGCGGCCGCAAGGTCGCGATCAAGGTCATCCGGCCGGAGTACGTCCAGGACCCGGCCTTCCGGCAGCGGTTCGCCCGTGAGGTCATCGCCTCCCGTGCCGTGAGCGGCTTCTTCACGGCCGGGGTGGTCGACGCCGACCCCGAGGGGGCCCGGCCGTGGCTGGCGACGGCGTACATCCCGGGCCCCTCCCTGCAACGGGCGGTGCAGAAGAGCGGCCCCTTCCCCGAGCGGTCCGTCAGGGCGCTCGGCGCGGCGCTGGTGGAGGCGCTCACCGCGATCCACGGCGCGTCCCTCATCCACCGGGACCTCAAGCCCGCCAATGTGCTGCTCGCCCAGGACGGGCCGCGCGTCATCGACTTCGGGATCTCCCGGCTCTGCGAGCACACCGGGCTGACCCTGACCGGCACCACGATCGGCTCCCCGGGCTATATGTCGCCCGAGCAGATCCAGGGGTTCCGGATCGAGCCGTCGTCCGACGTGTTCTCGCTGGGTTCGGTGCTGGCCTACGCGGCGGCGGGCGCCAGCCCGTTCGGGGAGGCGTCGGTACCGGCGCTGCTGTACCGGGTGGTGAACGAGCAGCCCGATCTCCAGGCGGTGCCCACGGGTCTGCGCGAACTGATCGGCTGGTGCCTGGCGAAGAAGGCCGCCGACCGCCCGGAGCTGCCCGCGCTGATGCACGCCCTGACCGGCGGGCGGTCACCGGTGGAGCTGCTGGCCCCGGGCTGGCTGCCGGAGCCGTGGCACGGCGAGGACACGGTTCCGGCTCTTCCGGACGCGCCGACCTCGACGACCGCGCCGCCCGTCTCCGTACCCCTGCGCACCGAGCAGTTGCCGGACCGGCCGGAGGCCACCGGCGGGCGGCCGGTCGGCCGTCGGCGTGTGCTGTACACCGCCGTCGGCGTCCTTGCGGCCGGTGGCGCGGCGGCCGCCGGCTGGGCGCTCTCGCGTGGCGGCGGGCCGTCCGGGGCGGGCTCGCCGCGCTGGCGCTTCGCGACCACCGGCACGGTCCTGTCGTACCCCAGAGTGGCGGGTGACTTGGTGTATGCGGCAAGCAACGACGGCACCCTGTACGCACTGAACACAGCCGACGGGCAACGGCGTTGGACGTACACGACCGGCGGGGCGATCGGCTCCGCGCCCGCCGTGCTGGGCGGCAGCGTCTACCTGGGCGGCGACGACCGCGTCCTGTACGCCTTCGACGCGCGCTCGGGCGCGGTCCGTTGGCGGTTCACGACCCAGGGCATCGTCCACTCCCCGGTGGTGACCGGCGGCGTCGCCTACGTCGGCAGCGCCGACCACCGGCTGTACGCCGTGGACGCGGCCTCCGGCAGGCGCCGCTGGGCCTTCACCGCCGGAAACGACACCCACTCCCCCGCCGTGTCCGGCGAGTCGGTGTACGTGGGCAGCAGCGACACCAACCTGTACTCGGTGAACGCGGCCACCGGCGAGCAGCAGTGGGCGTTCACCACCCGGGGCGCAGTGTCCGGCATCCCGGCCGTGGCGAGCGGCCTGGTCCTCTTCGGCAGCACCGACGGGGGGCTGTACGCGGTGGACGCGGGCACCGGGAAGCAGGTCTGGCGGTTCGAGGGCGCGTCCGTCGGCTCCAGCCCCGCGATCGCCAGGGGGCTGGTGTATGCGGGGGGCGGCAAGGCGCTGCACGCGCTGGAGGCCGCCACCGGGAAGACCGTCTGGACGTTCATGGCCGCCGGCGATGTGCACACCCCGGCGGTGGCGGGAGCGGTGGTGTACGTGGGCAGCGACGACAGCAGGCTGTACGCGCTGAACGCCTCGACGGGCAAAGAGCTCTGGAGCTTCCTCGCCCCCGCTCCGGTGCACTCCCCGGCCGTCGCACAGGACACGGTGTACTTCGGCTGCGACGACAGCGCCCTGTACGCCGTTCGCCTCTGACGCGCGTCCGAACACCCGACCACGGCGCAGGGCGGGAACCGGACAGCGGACGACGGCAGTCCTACTCACCGCAAGTAACGGCCTTTTCACGCCGGAGTGATGTTGTCGGTCAGCAAGGGGGGACATGTCCAGTTATCCAACCCGGCTGGACCGGCGCGCCGAGAAGAGGCGCCGCCGCAACGCGTCGGCCGTCACGGCCTATCGGAGTGCGGCCCGGGGCTGCGGCCCGCTGGCCAACCCGCGCCGGGAGGTGGGGTTCCTCTCCGTGCTGGACACGCGTGACCGGATCTCGCTCACGGCACTGGTCACCGCGACCGCCCTGGCCGACCTCGTCTTCATCGGCTGGCTGCTGCTGCCCGAGCATGTGCCCGGCCCAGGCGTCACGGGCCTGGGCGGGTTCGGGTTGTGTCTGGCCCGCGTCGGGTTCTGCCTGGTCATCGCTGTCGAGGCGATCAAAGTCGGGCAGGCGGTGGCGATTTGGGTGCTCTCCTTCCGGGCGCGTGACCCCATTCCCATGACCCCGCCGGGCGGGCTGCGGGTCGCCATGCTGACGACGATCGTGCCCTCCAAGGAGCCCCTCGCCGTCGTACAGCGGACCCTGCGGGCCATGCTGGAGGTGGAGCGCTGGGACTGCGCGGTGGACGTGTGGATCCTGGACGAGGGCAACGACCCGGCCGTACGGCAGATGGCCGCGCGCCTGGGCGTCCACCACTTCAGCCGTAAGGACCGGCCCGAGTACAACCGGCCGTCGGGCCCGTTCCGCGCCCGCACCAAGTCCGGGAACCACAACGCCTGGCGCGCCGAGCACGAGAACCGGTACGACGTGGTCGCCCAGATGGACCCGGACCACGTGCCGCTGCCGTGCTTCCTGGAGCGGACCCTGGGCTACTTCCACGACCCCGACACCGCGTTCGTGGTCGCCCCCCAGGTGTACGGCAACGCGTACGACAACTGGGTCGCGCACGGCGCCTCCGTACAGCAGTACCTGTTCAGCAGCATCGTCGAGCGAGGCGGCAACGGCCTCGACGCCCCCTTGCTGATCGGCACCAACCACCTCTACCGGGTGGCCGCCTGGCGGCAGATCGGCGGCTACCAGGACTCGATCATCGAGGACCATCTGACGAGCATGCGGGTGCACGGGACGCTCAACCCCGCCACCGGCCACGGCTGGAAGGGCGTCTACACCCCCGACGTGGTGGCCGTGGGCGAGGGGCCGACGACCTGGACCGACTACTTCAACCAGCAGAAGCGCTGGGCGTACGGCATCTGGGAGATCAAGCTCAACCCCCGTCTGAGGCAGGGCATCCGCCTCAGGCCCCGCCAGCGTCTGCTGTACGACCTGGTGCAGTTCTACTACCCGGGCATCGCGGTGAATTTGGCGCTCGGCACCCTCGCCACCGCGCTGTACATGCTGCTGGGGGTGTCGTCGATCCAGCTGCCCGGCCTCCCCTGGTTCCTGCTGTGGTCGGCGGGCATGGCCGGGTCGTTCGCGCTGTGGCTGTGGCTGCGCCGGTTCAACCTCGCCGAACACGAGAGGCGCGAGATCGGCATGGCGGGCATCCTGCTGACGCTGTTCGCCGGGCCCGTGTACATCGCCGCCGCCGTGAACGCCCTGCTGCGACGCCCGCTCGCCTACGTCGTCACCGCCAAGGGAGACCTGCGCAGCGCCGAGTCGCCGCGCACCTTCCGGCTGCATCTGATCTGGGCGCTGCTGGCCGGATGCCTCCTGGTCGTCAGCTTCCTGCACCACCACGACTACACGGGTATGCGGATCTGGACGCTGCTGTGTCTGGCGGCCGGGTCGGCGCCGCCGCTGCTCGCGCTGGCCGAGGGCGTCTCCACGCGCCTGCGCACGGCGAGGGCCGAGCCATGAGGATCACCGCGCCACGGGTGCTCGCGCTGCTCTGCGCCGTCGTCCTGTGCTGGTACACCTTCCAGGTGGCCCCGGACCTCGCGGACCGCGGCCGCCGCGCGGCGGCCGCCCGCGCCGACGCCGTCCTGCCCCCGACGACGCGACTGCCCGGCGCCGGAAAAGACACACCTCACCCCGGAACACCCTTCCCCGCCCCCGGAAAGGCGTTCCTCGGCGTCTTCACCTCCCAGGGCACCCATGACTTCACGGAGGCCGCCGACTTCACCCGCCAGACCGGGCACCGGCCGCAGGTCTTCGAGTTCTCGGCCGACTGGGCGCACGACCGCTTCGACGCGGCGGCCATCGACCGGGTGGCCGAGCGGGGCATGCTGCCCATGGTCGCCTGGGAGCCGTGGGACCACACCGAGGAGGCCGAGGAACCAAAACTGCGCGGCGAACAACCCGCGTACCGCCTGTCGCGGATCGTCCACGGCGACTTCGACGCGTACGTACGCTCCTGGGCACGCGGCATCGCATCCCTCCGCTACCCGGTGGCCATCCGCTTCGCCCATGAGATGAACGGCTACTGGTACCCCTGGTGCGAGCAGTCCAACGGCAACAGCCGCGGGGAGTACGTCCAGGCGTGGCGCCACATCCACGAGGTCTTCGACGCGGCGGGCGCGCACAACGCGGTGTGGGTGTGGAGCCCCAACGTCAGCTACACCAACTCCACACCGCTGACCCGCCTCTACCCCGGAGACGCCTACGTGGACTGGGTGGGCCTGTCCGGCTACTACGGCACCGTGGGCAAGGAGAACTACCAGTCCTTCGACGACCTCTTCGCCCCCACCCGCACCGAACTGCGCCGCTTCACCCACAAGCCGCTCGTCATCACCGAGGTCGGCGCCACGGACGCGGCCGGGCGCAAGGCCGAGTGGATCACCGGCATGTTCCGCTCCCTGCCCCGCCACCGCGACATCATCGGAGTCATCTGGTACCAGGCGGTGAAGGAGATCGACTGGCGCGTGGGCACCTCCCCCGAGGCCTCGGCCGCCTTCACCGCAGGCGCTTCGGCCGCCCGGTACCAGCAGCGGTGGGGACCGGGGACGACGCCACGGCCGCGCTGAAGCCGGGCCGCCTGTCGGCGCGTCAGTAGGTGACGACGATCCGCCGGGCCGGCCCGTCCACCCGGACGCGACCGCCGACGGGGATCACGAGTTGCGGATCGGTGTGGCCGAGGTCGACGTCGAACACCGCCATGGTGTCGGGGGCGTACACCCGGAGGGCCCGCAGGACGGCCTCCCGCTGCTGCTTCCGGTAACGCGCCTTCTCCTGCGCACCGAACCGGTTCTCGAACGACCAGCTCTTCGCCCGGCCCATGAGCAGTGCGGGGAACTGCCGCAGCAGCCCTCGCTCGCCCATGCTCCGCAGGATCCAGTGGACGTCCTGGGCGCGGGGCATGTCCTGCGAGGTCTCCAGGAAGAGCACGTTCCCGGCGTAGGTCCCGACGGGCCGCACCTCGCGGTCGGCCATCAGCAGCCAGGACACGATCTCCAGATTGCCGCCCCAGCTCGCCCCTTCGACCACCCGGTCGCCGTTGTGCCAGAACCAGCCGTCGGCGGGCTCGCTGTCCGGCTCGGAGTCGAAGGTGCGCGGGTCCTCCCAGGGGCGGTTGACGTCCCCGTACGTGGACGGCGCGGTCAGTTCGTACTCACCCGAGGTGAACAACGCGGCCCGCAGGGATTCCTCGGTCAGGGGGTGCATCGCGCCGGGCCGTCCGAGCTCGACCATCACCGAGCCGCCGTGGTAGGCCACGATGCCCAGGTTCCGCAGGAACAGCAGGAGGTTGGTGTTGTCGCTGTAGCCGAAGAACGGCTTCGGGTGCGCGCGCAGCAGTTCGCGGTCGAGGTGCGGCAGGACGGTGATCTGGTCGTCGCCGCCGATGCTGGCGATCACCGCCTTGACGTCCGGGTCCGCGAAGGCCGCGTGGAGGTCGGCGGCCCGCTCCTCGGGCGTCGCCCCCATCGTCCGGGTCGTCGGGTACTCCCGCACCCTCAGCCCGAAGTCCTCCCGCAACCGGCGCAGCCCCCACTCGTACGGCATCGGGAACAGACCGGGCAGTCCGGCGGAGGGGGACACCACCGCCACCAGGTCTCCGGGGCGGGGCTTGGCGGGGTACTGGAGATCCGTCAGATCCGTCATGGGACCGATCGTAGGGGGCCGCGGGCGCGGTCCCGCAGCGGATTCTCCGCGGGACCTGTCGGACCGCTCCCCCACCGAGAACACCCAACGGCGAGACGCTGGGACATATAAGTGAGACGGAAGGCCATTCTGCGGCTCGTCCGATCTCCCTAAGGTTGAGGACATCAAGCAGGGCACACCGAGCCGGACGTCGAGTCGGACGGCAACGTGTGCAGACTTAGGGAGAGTTACCGTGCGTGCAGTGATCCAGAAGTCCTTCGGCGGTCCCGAGGTTCTTGAGGTCGTGGAGGCCGAGCGGCCCAAGCCGCTGGGCGGCGATCTCCTCGTCAAGGTGCACGCCAGCGCCGTCAACCCGGTGGACCTGGCCGTCAGGTCCGGCGCCTACCCGCTGCTCGGCGAGCCGCCGTTCGGTGTCGGCTGGGACATCTCCGGTGTGGTCGAGGAGGCCGGTCCCGGCGCCCGGTTCAAGGCGGGCGACGAGGTGTACGGAATGCCGTACTTCCCGCGCGCCGCCACCGCGTACGCCGAGTACGTCCTGGTCCCGTCCCGCCAGGTGGCCCGCAAGCCCGCCTCCGTCGACCACGTGCACGCCGCCGCCATCCCGCTCGCGGCGCTCACCGCCTGGCAGGGCCTGGTGCAGGCGGCGGGCGTCAAGGCGGGCGACCGGGTGCTGATCCACCGGGCGGCCGGCGGCGTCGGGCACTTCGCGGTGCAGATCGCCAAGGCGCGCGGCGCCCATGTGATCGCCCTGGCCAGTGCGGCCCGGCACGACTTCCTGCGCGGCCTCGGCGCCGACGAGGTCATCGACAACCGGACCACCGACGTCAAGGAAGCCGTCAAGGACGCCGACATAGTCTTCGACTCCGCGGCCCAGGGCGACCTCTTGCTGGGGTCGGTGCGCCCGGGCGGCACGCTCGTCTCCATCCTGGAGCACGGCGACGCGGAGCTCGCCGCGCGCGTCGAGGCGGCCGGGCGGCGCTTCGCGGGCATCTCGGTCGAGCCGGACTACCCGGCCCTTGAGGCGATCGCCGAGCTGGTCGACGCGGGTGCGGTCCGGCCGTACGTGGAGGAGACGTTCCCGCTGGAGGAGGCGGGCAAGGCACACGAGCTGGTCGGCGCGGGACACGTACAGGGCAAGATTGTCCTGACGGTCTGACCGACGGACCACCAGGGAGGGCGAGGCCGGATGGACATCCTCACCGAGGCGCTGGCCTCGATGCGTACGGGACACCCGGCGTCCGTACGGACCAACGGCCGCGCCCCCTGGGGCCTGCGGCTGCCGGCGGTCGCGGGGGCCGGGTTCCACGTGGTGCTGTACGGGACGTGCTGGCTGGTCCCCCTGGAGGACGCGCCACCGCACCTCAAGCCGATCCCGCTGAACCCCGGCGACGTGGTCTTCCTGCGCGACGGGCGGGGACACATCCTCGCCGACCACCCCTCCACCGTGGCGGTGGAGGCCAAGGCCGAGCAGTGCAGCGGGGGGTCGCCGCTCGGCTCGGTCACGGTCGGCGGCGAGGGCCCCGAGACGAGCCTGCTCTGCGGCAACTACCACCTGGACCAGGGCCGCGCACACCCCCTGGTCCGCCAGTTGCCCGAGGTGATCCACCTCCAGACGCGGCACGGCCGCCACCCCGAACTGAGCGCCGCCGTCCAGCTCCTCGGCTCCGAGCTGGAGAACCCGCGCATCGGCTCGGACGGCATCGTGCCCACGCTGATCGACTCGCTGCTGCTCTACATCCTGCGGGCCTGGCTGGAGGGGCAGCCTCCGGCCGCGGCCCGGGGCTGGGCGGCGGCCCTGGGCGACTCGGCGGTGGCGCCGGCCCTGTCGGCCATCCACGCGGACCCGTCGGCCCAGTGGACGGTCGAGTCGCTGGCCGAGCGGGCCGGGCTGTCCCGGGCCGCGTTCGCCCGCCGGTTCGCCGCGCTGGTGGGCGAGCCGCCGATGGCGTATCTGACGCGCTGGCGCATGACGACGGCCGCGCGGCTGCTGCGCGAGACCGACGCCCCGCTGACATCGGTCGCGGCGCGCACCGGCTACGGCTCGGAGTTCGCCTTCGCCAAGGCCTTCAAGCGCGAGTACGGTCTGGCCCCCGGCGGCTACCGCCGCCAGACCAGGGCGGCCTGACCGGGACACGTACGCTCGCCCTGCCCGCCCCAACCACTCACCCGTTACGAGTGGTTGGGGCGGGCGGGCGCCGCGAACGCGAACCCGCGTCCCCTTCGTCGCGTCGCCGAGGCGGTCCTCCCCGACCCCACGCATGGCGCGCGCCCCAGCGGGCAGGATGAGGCGGCCATGACACACCCGTCCGGTGTCGATCCGAAAGGGACCCGTCTCGTGCTCCGTAAGCCGTACGCCCTGCTCGCCGCTGCCGCCCTGCTGCCCCTCGGCGCCGCGACGCAGGCCGCAGCCGCCGCCCCGGCCGCCCCAGGGCCCGCGACCGCCTGCACCTATACTCCGGCCGTGCCCGCGGACAACTTCAAGGGGATACCGGTCTTCGACCCGGTGAAGGCCGCCAAGCCCTACAGCGCCACCCTGCGCACCGGCCAGGGCGCCATCACCTTCCAGGCGCTCACGGACAGGGCCCCGTGCACCACGTACTCCTTCAAGTTCCTCGCCCAGCGCGACTACTTCGACCGCTCGCACTGCCACCGGCTCACCACGGCCCGGATCCATGTGCTGCAGTGCGGCGATCCGACCGGTACCGGCAGCGGCGGCCCCGGTTACTCCTTCCCCGACGAGAACCTCACCGGTGCCACCTATCCGGCCGGTACGGTCGCGATGGCCAACGCCGGGCCGAACACCAACGGCAGTCAGTTCTTCTTCGTCTGGAAGGACACCAGACTCTCCCCGGCCTACACGCCGTTCGGGAAGGTCACGGCCGGGCTCGACGTGCTGCAGAAGATCGCCGCGGGCGGCGAGGACGACCAGAACGGTCCCGGTGACGGGTTCCCGACGCTGCCGGTGAACATCAAGCGCGTACAGATCAAGAACCGGTAGGAGGACGGGGGAGGGCGCGGCCGGACACGGGGATGGCCCCGCCCTCCGCGGGCGGGGCCGTCGTGGGGCGTCAGCGGGTCAGCAGGGTGTCCGCCACCCCGGCCGGGACCGGGGCGTAGCCCGCGGGCCGCGTGGTGAAGGTGCCCCGGCCACGGGTGCGGCCGCGCAGCCGGGACGCATAGCCGAACAGCTCGGCCAGCGGCACGGTCGCGGTGACCACCGCGGTGCCCGCCCGGGCAGCCGACCCCGAGACCCGGCCGCGCCGGGACGCCAGGTCACCGAGGACCGCGCCCACCGCGCTGTCCGGCACCGTGACCGTGACCTCGATGACCGGTTCCAGGAGCGCCATCGTGCCCGCCCGCAGGGCCTCGCGCAGCGCGAGACGGCCTGCCGTGCGGAACGCCATCTCCGAGGAGTCCTTGGAGTGGGTGGCGCCGTCGGCCAGTGTGACCCGCAGCCCGGTGACCGGGTGGCCGCCGAGGGGACCCCCGGCCAGCGCGTCCCGGCACCCGGCCTCGACCGCGCGCACATACTCCTGCGGCACCCGGCCGCCCGTGACGGCCGAGCGGAACACGAAGCCTTCCGCACCGCCGCCGGTGGCTTCGGCGGCGGCGTCCAGCGGTTCCACGTCGAGGACGACATGGGCGAACTGGCCTGCTCCTCCCTCCTGTTTGACATGTCGGTACAGCAGTCCGGACACCCCCCGGGCAACCGTCTCCCGATAGGCGACCTGCGGCCGCCCGACGCTCAGCTCCAGGCCCTGGGCGCGGCGGATCTTCTCCACCGCGACCTCCAGATGCAGCTCGCCCATCCCCGACAGCACCGTCTGCCCGGTCTCGGCATCGGTGAGCACCGCCAACGAGGGGTCCTCCTCGACCAGTTGGGCCAGCGCCGAGGCCAGCCGGTCCGTGTCTAGGCTCCTGCGGGCCTCGATCGCGACCGAGACGACGGGGGCCGCGTCGAACACGGCGATGGCGCCGTCGAGCACGCGCAGTGAGCGCTCCACCTCGTCGGAGAAGTCGACGTGGCCGGGTGTGTCGATGAGATTGATCCGGTGACCGTCCCAGTCGCAGCTGACGGCCGCGGCGAAGATGGTGATGCCGCGGTCGCGCTCCTGCGGGTCGAAGTCGGTGACGGTCGTTCCGTTGTGGACCTCACCGCGTCTGTGGGTGGCGCCGGTCGCGTACAGGATGCGTTCGGTGACGGTGGTCTTGCCCGCGTCCACATGGGCGAGGATGCCGAGATTCCGTATGACGGTCAGCGGACGGGTGGGGTGGGGTCGGAGGTTGGTACGCACGGCCCGAGGCCTTTCAGGATGAAGCGAAAATGGGCAGCGCGATTCCCGGACGAGACGAAGGTGCCTGATTCCAGGCAAGGGAGATCCCCTGATGCGGCATGAGCGCCAAGGAGGCATCGGGGTCATGGCTCGACCGCCCGCACATGGTTCACGGTGCGGGCAGAGGTCAGGAGTTCGTCGCGGGCATCCGGTGGCGGCCGCGCAGCCGTCACCGGGAGGGTGTGGACACCAGGATCACGTCGAACCGGGACGTGGGAACGACGACAGCGGTGAACGCACGCATGCCGGGCTCCCCTCAACTGGTCGACTGGCGGCCCGGGTTCCCGTGGCCGCTGCGATGTGAGTGTAGTGAGGTGGACCGGGTTGCCGACACCGGATTCTTTCCGAGGGTTGGAGCACCCGCGGTGGCCCGACTTCGCCGTACACCTACATGGTTTCACCGACCGCCATTGACGAGCAGTCAGATCCACCCGCCTCTCCCGACAAGGGCAGCCACCACAGCGCGACGACCACGCCGACGGGCCACCCGTTCGGGCGCGCCCCGTATGCAGGACTGCCGGGCCGGGGGCGATGCGGGCGGCGTGCCGGATCGCGGCCTCAGTCCGCCGACTCCCGCAGACGCAGGCCGCGTCGGAGCCGGCTTCGGAGCCGGCGGAGGAACCGATGGCGTTCCCGGCGTTCGCGGGAGTGCCGGTCGAGCTCCTCCACCAGGCGCTGCGACCGCTTCTCCACATCGAGTTCGTCCAGGATCCGGTCGACCTCCGCGAGCAGCGCGCCGTGCAGCTGCCACTGCCGGGGGTCGCGCCCGACCTGGGCGAGCAGCAGCAGGGCGACGCGGTCGCGGCTCGCGCGGGCGGCTGACAGCTCGGCGGCGAAGCGGTTCTCCGCCTCCTCGGCGTTGGCCCTGACCTGCGTGGTGATCAGCACGGCGAAGCTCTCCACGGCCTGGGCGAGGTGTTCGAATACGTCCCGCAGGGCGATCCCCGTCTCCGGCTCGAAGAGGTGCTCCTGGGTGCGCTCCTTCGCGAGGTCGGTGACCGACCGGCACACCACCCGCAGCACCACCGCCGAGATCTCCAGCGCGTCGAGTCCGGTGCGCAGCGCGATGCGCGACAGCAGCCCCTCCTTGACCCGGGGGTTGAACCGCAGGCTGTCCTCGGCCTGCCGCAGCGAGGCGTCCACCTGCACGATGTCGTGGTCGAGCCGGCGGGCTTCGTGGAGCCGGGCCGCCGCCCGGGCGACCGGGGTATGGCCGCCGACCTCCTCCGCCAGGTCGAGGAGGAGCCTCCGCATCCGTGCGGCGAGCTCCACGATGGCCTCGCCCGCGGACTCCACCCACACCGGCGGCACGAGCAGCACGTTGAACAGCATGCCGACGCCCGCGCCGATCAGCGTCTCCAGTACGCGGTCCCACGCGGTCGCCGAGACCCGGGTCACCCCGAGCACGAGCATCGCGCTGATCGCGACCTCCGGGACGAATTCCCCGGCCTTGACGAAGCGTCCGACCACCAGCGCGGCCAGGATGATCAGCCCCAGGCTCCACCAGGTCAGCCCCACCAGCGCGCTGAATCCGATGGCCAGCAGCACACCCGCCACGACGGAGTTCACCCGTCGCACACCGGTGACCAGCGTGGTGTAGAGGGTGACCTGGACGACGAGCAGGGCCGTCAGCGGGGCGGTGAGCGGCGCGGGTTCGCTGCTCAGCTGGAGCGCGACCACGTACGAGATGACGGCGGCGGCCGTGGAGCGCAGCGTCTGCACCACCGCGGGTTCCCGGCGGCGCCGCGCCAGATGGATGAGGGGATCAGTGAACTCGGGCACCTCCCGCACCTTCCCTCTCAGCGGCTTCCAATCCACTGATGTCCAACGACCCGCCGCTTCCACGGCACGGCGCGCCGAATCACCCGACCAGCCGTTGCTCCCCGACGGCCGGGAGCAGAGCCAGGCGGTCGGCCGCGTCCGTGCCGGCGGCGGGGCGAGCAGGACGAGCCGCTGGTTGCCCTCCGGGGCGAGGAGCACCTGGCAGTCGAGGTCTACGGGGCCGATCACCGGGTGCGGCACGCGCATCCGGCTGTGCCGGCGTACGGCGACCTCGTGCATCTCCCACAGGGCTCCTCGCCGGCGCCGCGCAGCCGCTCCACGAGCCGGGGTCGCGGCCAGGTCCCCGGACCCGCGGCCCACGGCGGCCCGCGGGTCCGCGACGTGGACCCGGCTGTAGTGCGCGTGCTCCTCGGCCGGGTAGGCGTCCCGCGCCGCCGGGTCGGCGAACCAGCGCCAGACCACGTTGCGCCCGTGTTCGGAGACCGTGCACACCCCGCCGAGCAGGGAACGGGCCAGGTCGTTCTGGGCCAGCACGTCGCCGAGGTCGCTCAGGACCCGGGCCGCGGTGCCCGGGAGGTGGTCGAGCAGGTGCAGCGGGCTCGCGCCGACCCGCGCAACCTGTTCACCCTGTGGGGTCGGCTCGGCACGTCCGACCCGGCCGCCTTCGGGCGGGCCGTCGCCATGACGGGCTTCAGCCGGGGCTTCCTCAACGCCATTGGGCGCGAGCAGGGCCGCGTCGTCCAGGGTGACCTGGCCCAGGACGCGGTGCTCGACGTCCATCGTGGTGGTGCGCAGCTCTTCGGCGAGGCCGTCGGTCGAGCTCCTCATCCCCAACAGGCCGGCCACCCCCGGCACCGTGCGCCACGTCGGCCTCGACACCCGCATCGGCATCCGCCACCACCTCCCCCGCATCCAGGCCAGGACCCTGGTCATCGGCTGCGCCCAGGACATCACCGTCCCCGTCGAGAACAGCCGCGCCCTGCACACCGCGATCGCGGACAGCACATACGCGGAAATCGACGCGGGCCACATGGCGTTCTTCGAGAGGGAGGACGAATTCGTGAAGCTGGTCCACGAGTTCGCCCTCGCCCCGTGACGCAGGCATCCGGCGAAGGACGTCGTGGCAGGGCGGGGCCGCCGCCGCGAAAGGGCTCGCGCCGGGGGCCGGGCGGATCCGTAAACCGCGGTCGCCACGGCACCGGGTGCGTAGCATGCGGGCCATGCCCCAACTCCAGCTCCTACGCCTCGACCACGCTCCGGCACTCCTTGAGTTCGAGCGGGAGAACCGCGCCTACTTCGCCGCGTCGGTTCCCGACCGGGGCGACCACTACTTCGCCCACTTCGCCGCCCGCCACGACGAGTTGCTGGCCGAGCAGGCGGCGGGGCTGCACTTCTTCCACGTACTCGTGGGCAGCGGCGGCGAGGTGCTGGGGCGGGTCAACCTGGTCCATGTGGCGGACGGTTCGGCCGAACTGGGCTACCGCATCGCCGAGCACGCCGCCGGGCGCGGACTGGCCACGGCGGGCGTCCGCGAAGCCTGCGCCCTGGCCGCCACGGAGTACGGCCTGACCGGGCTGCGGGCCGCGACGACCCTGGACAACACCGCCTCGCGAGCCGTACTGGCGCGTACCGGATTCACCCCCTGCGGGGAGACCGAGCTGGGCGGCCGCCCGGGCCTCCGCTTCGAGCGGAACCTGGACGACGAGGAGGGGCGGCAGCACCCGTGAGCACCCCGCGCGCCATCGAGCCGGGCCCGCTCGACGCCCCTGCCCCCCGCCGGGTCTGGTACACCTCGTACGGCTCGAACATGTTCCTGCACCGGCTCGCCTGTTATCTCGCCGGCGGACGCCCGGCCGGCGGGACCCGCGTCTACCCGGGCTGCCGGGACCGCAGTCTGCCTGCCGCGTCGATCCCCGTGGAGCTCCCGGGCGTCATGTACTTCGCCACCCGGTCGCCGGTCTGGGGCGGCGGGCGGGCCTTCTACGACCCGGACGCCGAAGGCCGGGTCCTGGCGCGGGCCCACCTCGTGTCGGCCTCCCAGTTCGCGGACATCGCCGCGCAGGAGATGTACCGGGAGCCGGGGGCCGACCTCGATCTGAGCGAGGTGCTGTCCCGGGGACGGATGGCGCTCGGTGACGGCCGCTACGAAACCGTCGTCTGCGCGGGGCAGGTGGACGGCGTTCCCCTGCTGACGTTCACGGCGCCGTGGAGGGTGGCCGACGTCCTGACGACGGCGCCGTCCGCCGCGTACGTACGCCATCTGGTCTCGGGTCTGCTGGAGGCGGGAGCGTGGGACGCCGACGCGGTCGCCGCGTATGTCGCGTCCCGCCCCGGGGCGCACCCGCACTGGTCGGAACAGGCCGTACGGGAGCTGCTGACGGGATAGAGCGCCCCCACGGCGCCGGGGCTACGAGCGGCCGCGGGGCTTGCCGCGCTTGGCGCCACCCTTGGATCCGCCCTTGGAACCGCCGGAGCCGGAGCCGGTCCGCTGGTTCTTCCCGGCCGCCTTGCCCGCGGCGGGCTTGCGCCGTGCGGCGGACGCGTCGGGGCGCTTGGCCTTCGGCTCGGCCTTGGTCGTGGCCGGGGTCTGGGCGCGGCCCCGGGAGCTGTTGACGGTCCGGCCGCGGACGATCCCGATGAAGTCCTCCACCAGGTCGGTGGTCCGGTCCTGCGGCCACGACAGGGCGACACGCGACTCCGGGGTACCGGTGAGCGGCCGGTAGGTGAGGTCCTTGCGATGGTGCAGCCGGGCCAGCGACTGCGGGACGGCGAGCAGGCCGATGCCCGCCGCCACCAGCTCGATGGCGTCCGCCGTCGTGGCGGGGCGCTCCAGCGCGGGCTGCCCCGGCGGACGCTCCCAGTCGAGGGGGTCGTCGAGGGGGTGCAGCACGGTCTCGTCGGCCAGGTCCTCGGCGGACACCTCTTCGACCGCCGCGACCACGTGGTCCTTCGGGACCACGACCACGGTCGTCTCGGTGTACAGCGGGATGGCGCTGAGGTCCGTCCGGTCGACCGGCAGCCGTACGAAACCGGCGTCGGCGCCGCCGGCGCGCAGCACGTCGAACGCCTCGGCGTCCGTGACCGCGACCAGGGTCAGCGGGATGTCGGGCAGCCGCTCGTTCCAGATCCGCACCCACTTGGTGGGTGTCACGCCCGGAACGTAGGCGAGCCGGAACGAGGGGGTTGCTTCCGAGCCTGTCACCCCGCCAGGTTACCGGTGATGGTCGGAGGTGGTGCACACGCTCGATACTCTTGGCACCATGACGTCGCACCAGACCACCCAGACCATGAAGCCCGCGACTGCGGCGAAGAAGCTGGGTGTGTACCTAGAGGCCACCCCCGCAGAGTTCCAGGAGGGTGTCGTCTCGCGCACCGAGCTGAACGCCCTCCAGACCGACCCGCCCCAGTGGCTCCAGGAGCTGCGCCTCAACGGCCCGCACCCCCGGCCGGTGGTCGCGGCGAAGCTGGGCGTCTCCATCGCGGGCCTGGCCCGTGGCGGCGTGACGGACGCACTCACCACCGAGCAGATCGACGCCCTGAAGCAGGACAACCCGGAGTGGCTCCAGAAGGAGCGGGCCACCCAGGCCGAGGTGCGCAAGGAAGCGGTCCGCATCAAGGAGAAGAGCGCCGAGGAGCCCAAGGACAAGCGGTCCTGAGCTCCACCGCGAGCATCGCCGCCCGCGACCCGGGTCGCGGGTCGGGTCGCGGGTCGGGTCGCGGGTCGGGTCGGGTCGCGGACGCGGACGCTGCCGGTGATCTTCGCCACCGCGTAGATCACCGGCGCCCCTCTGCCCCGCGGCAGGCCCCCGGGGCATCAGGCCGAGGCGAGGCCCCGCTCCAGATGTGCGAGTTCCTCCCCCTCGACCACGATCCCGAACTCTTCCGCGAGTACCCGCCCCAGCTCGGCCGGTTCGATCTTGCGCTCGGTGGCGGAGCCGTCCGGGCGAAAAGTGGTCCAGGTGGCCGCGTCCAGCCGGTGGCTGTGGGTGGCGGTGAACTTCTGGGCGAACAGGCGGGCCGTGAAGGGCGACCGGCTGTGGGTGCTCACGAAGTGGCTGCCCACCGCGTAGTCGATGGGGTACTGCGGCAGGAGGGTGAAGGTGTGCCGGTCGAGCCAGCCGTCCTGGCCGTACTGGTGCAGCCACCACTCGTCGATGCCGAGCACGCCCGCCCTGCGCTCCATGCGGAACTTCCAGCCGTCGAGATCCACCTCGACTCCGTCGGCGATCTCGATGGGCGCCAGCGGCCCGTTGCCGAATCCCACGTCGCACAGCCACAGCCGGTCGTCGTCGGCCGGACGCACCGCGATGAGCGCGTGGGTGGCGGGCAGGACCTTGAAGTTGCCGAGCGTCACGCGCCCGATCAGGCCGGTGAACTGGAAGCCCAGGCGCTCCAGCGCACTGGCGAACAGAACGACGTGCTCGTAGCAGTAGCCACCCCGGCCGCCCCTCACGAGTCTGTCCTGAACCGTCTCGATGTCCAGCGCGACCGGCTTGCCCAGCACGGCGTTGGCGTTCTCGAACGGGATCGAGGTCACATGCGCCCGCTGCAGCCCGCGCAGCACCTCCAGTGTCGGCGCGCGCTCCCCCTCGTAGCCGATACGGGCCAGGTAGCCGTCCAGGTCCAACCGGTCGCCGGACCAGCCGTGCCCGTCGTTCCGTGCCTCAGTCATGGCTCGCCCTCCTCCGGACCCCGCGCCGGTGTACCCGTACGCCGTGGGTCAACGCCCCGTCGACTTCACGACGATCATTCTTTACGACGTCGACCCTATGCCGCCTGACGTGAGGGAACCTCTGTTCAAAGGCGGTACCGAGCTCACCTTTTGGTCCTAGGACCAGAGGTGCAGGACGCCCGGTCTCCCGGACACCCCGGCGCGCACCGGCGCATGCGATTCCCCGTGCACTAGGTTGGCACCCGTGACCACGGTGACGAGTTCCGATCTCCTCGTAGACGCGTTCGGCAGGATCCGCGCAACGGTCGCGGACGCCGTCGAAGGCCTGAGCACCGAGGAGTTGGCGTTCCGCGTCGACGACTCGGCCAACTCCATCGCCTGGCTGGTCTGGCATCTGACCAGGATCCAGGACGACCACATCGCGGATGCGGCCGGACTCGAACAGGTGTGGACCGGACAGGGGTGGGCGCGGCGGTTCGGGCTGCCGCTGGCGGAGACGGACACGGGTTACGGACACACCTCCGCCGACGTCGCCTCGGTCAGCGCCTCCGCCGAGCAGCTGACGGGCTATCACGATGCCGTCCACGCACAGACCGTCGCCTATCTGGCGGGGCTCGACGGCGACGCGCTCGCCCGGGTCGTCGACACATCGTGGGACCCGCCGGTCACCCTGGCGGTCCGGCTGGTCAGCGTCGTCTCGGACGACCTCCAGCACGCCGGCCAGGCCGCGTTCGTACGGGGCGTGCTGTCCCGCCGGTGACCCACCCTTCAGCCGGGCGCTAAATCAGTTGGCAATCGCCCATCGGTCCCGTGGACTTGCCCGCATGAGCGATCCCGGCCAGTCCCGTCCCATGGGCCCCGTACGTGAGGGGGCCCAGATGAGCCGCCATGTGATCCTGCTACTGGCGGTCACCTGCGGGGTGGCCGTGGGCAATGTCTACTTCCCGCAGGCGATCAGCCCCACGGTCGCCGCCGCGCTGGACGCCTCCCCGGACGCGGCCGCCCTCACCGTGACCGCGGCGCAGTTCGGGTACGCGGCGGGGATCTTCCTGCTGGTGCCGCTCGGGGACCGGTTCCCGCACCGGTCGCTGATCGTCACACTGCTCGGCCTCACCGCGCTCGGGCTGCTCGCCGCGGGCGCCGCGCCGGGGCTAGGGCCGCTGGTCGGCGCGAGCGCCCTCATCGGCATCACCACGGTGATCGCCCCGATCGCGGGGCCGCTGGCGGTCGGGCTCGTGGCCGAGGACCGGCGCGGGGCGGTCAGCGGAACCCTGCTGAGCGGGTCCCTCGGCGGCATGCTGCTCTCCCGGACGCTCGGCGGAACCGTCGGCGAGTGGCTGGGGTGGCGCGCCCCGTATCTGATCGCCGCCGCACTCGCCCTGATCACCGCGGTGCTGTTGTGGCGCGTACTGCCGAGGACGTCTCCGCCGTCGCGGCAGCGGTATCCGTCGCTGCTCGCCGAGCCGCTGCGCCTGCTGCGCGCCGAGCCCGAGCTGCGGCGGTCCTGCTTCTACCAGGCCATGCTGTTCGGCGGCTTCTCGGCCGTCTGGACGGGCGTGGCCCTCCTGCTCACGAGCTCCACGTACGGCATGGGCGCGCGGGCGATCGGGGCGCTCGCCCTGGTCAACGCGGCGACCATGCTCTGCACCCCGCTCGCCGGGCGCCAGACGGACCGCCGGGGGCCCGACGCGGTCAACCTCGTCAGTATGCTCGGCGTCCTGGCGGCGGCCGCCGTCCTGGCGTTCGGCGGCCTCGGTGGACCGCTGGGGATGGCCGCCCTGGTGGTGGGGACCCTGCTGCTCGACATCGGCATGCAGTCCGGCATGATCGCCAACCAGGTGCGGTTCTACGCCCTGCGCCCCGAGGCCCGCAGCAGGCTCAACACCGCGTACATGACCTGCGGTTACATCGGCGGGAGCCTGGGGTCATGGACCGGGGCCCGTGCGTACGCCGCCTTCGGCTGGCCGGGGGTGTGCGCCTTGCTCGTGGTGCTGACCGGGGCGGCCCTGGTGCGGCACGGCTTCGCGCACCGGAAGCGCCCCGGCATCCTCGCCCCGGTCCGGCAGCCGGTTGTGCCGGAGCCGAGCGTGGCCCCGTAGCCCGGCGCGCCGGGGCCGTCGCGCCCTGCCGGGTCAGACCCGGACGTCGTCGTTGCGGCTGATCATCAGGTTGCCCATGAACCGCCGGTCCACCTCCCGGGCGCCCAGCCGTACGGCCTGGGCGCGGGTCGGCGGGGTGATGTCGTAGTGCCATCGGTGGTCCTGTGGGCCCTTGCGCTGGTACCAGGCGCGGCGCATGCCGAGGGCGGCCGCGAAGGCGTGCAGTTCGTCCTCGGTGTCGGCCGTCATATGGCACCAGTGCGCGGACGGCAGACCTCGTCGTCGCGCGAGAGCGCCGTAGTCCTTCACGTCGTCCACGTAGACGGTCAAGGGGCAACCTCCCACTCCTGCTGAGGCTTTGTATTCTCCCTTGCCCCGGAGCGGCGCCGGGACACCCCGCCGAGGCGACCGTTTCGCGCCGTTCGCTACCCTGCCCATCACCATCACTTTGAGATGTCATAAGGTTGACTTATGAGGTCATAAGTGGGGGGCGGGTAGCCACTTAGGTTTACCTAAGCTTAGGGTGACCGACGAGTCATCTCGTTGTCGGTCGAAGGGAAACAGTCATGCCCCGCCCCCTGCGGACAGCCATCGTGGGCGCAGGTCCCGCCGGGATCTACGCCGCGGACGCGCTGCTGAAGTCCGCGGCCGCCACCGACCCCGGTGTCTCGATCGATCTCTTCGAGAAGATGCCCGCGCCCTTCGGGCTGATCCGCTACGGCGTCGCTCCCGACCACCCCCGTATCAAGGGCATCGTCACCGCCCTGCACCAGGTTCTCGACAAACCGCAGATCCGGCTCTTCGGCAACGTGGACTACCCCGGTGACATCAGCCTCGACGAGCTCCACGATTTCTACGACGCGGTGATCTTCTCGACGGGCGCCGACGCCGACCGGGCCCTCGACATCCCCGGCATCGAGCTCGACGGCTCGTACGGCGCCGCCGACTTCGTGTCCTGGTACGACGGACACCCGGACGTGCCGCGCACCTGGCCGCTGCACGCGGACAAGGTCGCCGTGCTCGGCGTCGGCAACGTCGCCCTCGACGTGGCCCGCATCCTCGCCAAGACCGCCGACGAACTGCTGCCCACCGAAATCCCCGCCAACGTCTACGACGGCCTCAAGGCCAACCGGGCGCGCGAGGTCCACGTCTTCGGCCGCCGCGGCCCCGCCCAGGCCAAGTTCAGCCCCATGGAGCTGCGCGAGCTGGACCACTCCCCCACCATCGAGGTCATCGTCGACCCCGAGGACATCGACTACGACGAGGGCTCCATCGCCACCCGCCGCTCCAACAAGCAGGCGGACATGGTCGCCAAGACCCTGGAGAACTGGGCCATCCGCGACACCGGCGACCGCCCCCACAAACTCTTCCTGCACTTCTTCGAGTCACCCACCGAAATCCTCGGCGAAGACGGCACCGTCGTCGGCCTGCGCACCGAGCGCACCCGCCTCGACGGCTCCGGCAACGTGGAGGGCACCGGCGAGTTCCACGACTGGGACATCCAGGGCGTCTACCGGGCCGTGGGCTACCTCTCCGACGAACTGCCCAAACTGCCCTGGGACATCGAGTCGGGCACCGTCCCCAATGAGGGCGGCCGCGTCGTCGAAGCCGGGCAGCCCCTCCCCTCGACGTATGTCACCGGCTGGATCCGTCGCGGCCCAGTCGGCCTCATCGGCCACACCAAGGGCGACGCCAACGAGACCGTCGCCAACCTCCTGGACGACCACACCCACGGCCGGCTGCGCACCCCCTCCGCCCCGGAGCCCGAGGCCGTCGACGCCTTCCTCGCCGGGCGCGGGGTGCGCTCGACGACGTGGGAGGGCTGGCACCGGCTGGACGCGGCCGAAAAGGCACTGGGCGAACCGCAGGGCCGCGAACGCGTCAAAATCGTCGAGCGCGAGGACATGCTCAAGGCCAGCGGCGCATAGTCGCAAACCCTGAAGAGATGCGCCGGCCCCCGCCGGGAAAGGCGGGGGCCGACGCGTTCACCACACTCCCAGGCAGCTGTCAGCTCACCTGAAGGGTGATGTCGTCCACGACGTACGAGGTCTGCAGAGCCTGGTCCTCCACGCCGTTGAACTTCAGGGTGACGGTCTGTCCGGCGAACGACGAGAGGTCGTAGGACTTCTGCGTGTAGCCGGAGTTGGCGTCCAGGTTGGAGAAGGTGGCCAGGGTCTGGCCGCCCACCGAGACGGTGAAGACGTCATAGATGACGTTCTCGTTCTCGTCCGTGTCGATGTGCTGGAAGAACGAGAGCTGGTAGCGGGAGCAGCCGGACGGAATGCTCAGCGACTGGGAGGCGCTGTCCGTGCGGGGTGAGCCCCAGCCGTTCAGCCACGCCATGTAGGAGCCGCTGTGGGGCGCCTCGCCGGCCTGGTTGGTGATGACGCCCGAGGTGCTCGTCCACGGGCTGGAGCCGTTCTCGAACCCGCCGTTGACGACGAGCTGGCGCGGTGTGCAGGTGCCGCCGCCGACGGTCAGCGTGTAGGTGGTGCTGTGACTGACCGTGCCGGAGCCCGTGACCGTCAGGGTGTACGTGCCCGGCGTGGCGCTCGTACCGACCTGCACGGTCAGGGTCGAGGACTTGCCGGACTGCACGGACGTCGGGTCGAGTGTCGCGGTCACCCCGCTGGGCGCGCCGGATACCGACAGGGCGACCGTCTGCGGGTCACCGCTGACGGTGGTGGTGTTCACCGTGCTGGTGACGCTGCCGCCCGGGTTGGCGCTGCCGGAGGGCGGGTTGGTGGCGAGGGAGAAGTCCTGCGCCGGGGTGGTCCCGCCGACGGCCTGCTTCCAGATCGTGTACGCCACGCCGTCGGCGCTGCGGTCAAGGACGGTGGCGCTGATGTTGCTCGGGGTGTCGCAGGCGCTGTGGTAGCAGGAGTCGTAGGCGGCGTTGGCCGTGCCGCCCCACTTGGCCGCCTGTGCCGAGGTCTTGCGGTCGCTGGCGCCGGCCGCGTAACCGGAGGTGGCGATACCGGCCGCCTGGAAGGACGCGTCGTCACTGCGGCCCTGGCCCTCGACGTTCTCCTCGGGGGCGAGGTTGAGCGAGGTCCAGTACGCCTTGAGCGGGGCTCCGGCGGTCGAGTTGACGTTGTTGATGAAGTAGCCGCCGTTGGGCGAGCCGACCATGTCGAAGTTGTAGTACGCCTTGATGGCCGCGCGGTCGGTGGTGCTCAGGCGGTTGACGTAGAACTTGGAGCCGTTGAGGCCCTGCTCCTCGTCGGTCCACCAGGCGAAGCGCACGTGCTTGGTCATGGTCGGGTTCTTCTGGGCCAGGACCAGCGCGTTCTCCAGGAGCGTCGAGGAGCCCGAGCCGTTGTCGTTGATGCCGGGTCCGGCCGACACGCTGTCGAGGTGCGCCCCGAACATCACGGTCTGGTCGGCGGGGCCGCCGGGCCAGTCGGCGATGAGGTTGTTCGAGGGGTAGGTGCAGGTGGTGCAGTTCTGCTCGGCCACGGTGTATCCGGCGGTCTGCAGTTTGCCCTTGATGTAGGCCAGCGACTGGGTGTAACCGCCGCTGCCCGCACGGCGGTTGCCGCCGTTCTGGCTGGCGATGGTGCCCAGCTGCGACAGGTGCGCCTGGATGTTGGCGACGTCGATGTTGGGCGGGTCGGTGCCGGGCGGGGTGCCGCCGACGTTGAGCGCGTAGTCGACGGTGTGGGAGAGCGCGGTGCCCTGACCCTTGATGGTGACGGTGGACGCACCGGGCGCCGCGTTGGCGGTGGCGGAGAGCGTGAGCACCGAGGACTGGCCGGACTGCACGGTGGCCGGGTTGAAGGAGGCGGTCACGCCGGACGGCAGGCCGGAGGCCGTGAGCGCCACCGACTGGGCCGAGCCCGTGGTGGTGCTGGTGGCGACGGTGGTGGTGACCGATCCGCCCTGCTGGACGGTGCCCGACGCCGGGTTCAGGGCGAGCGAGAAGTCGTCCTGGCCGCTGGGCTGGCAGGTCGGGTCACCGCTCTGCGCGGGCACGCTGATGGCGTCCCAGGCGGCCTTGGTCCGGTTGAAGAGGTTGCACGTCGCATCGAGCGACTTGGCCGAACTCAGCGTCGCCGTACGGTACTTCTTGTACGACATGCCGCTGGTCTTGAGGAGCATGCCGCCGTAGAAGATCTTGCCCGCGTTCTGGACGCCGACACCGGTGACCGTGCTCTGGTTGCAGGTGGGGCTGTTGGGCTTGCCGCCGCCGGGGCTGCTGCCCTCGGCCAGCAGGTAGAACCAGTGGTTGAGGGGGCCTGCGGCCGCGTGCACCTCGGTGCCGGGTATCGCGGAGCTGTAGCAGGCCGGGTCGTTGTTGACGGCGGGCGGGTTGTACATGTTCCGGATCGGGCCCCGGCCCTGGAGATTGATCATCTCGCCGACCGTGTAGTCCGGGGTGTCGTACGGGGAGGGCTCGTTGACGTACGCCTCGGTCAGCGCCCCGAAGATGTCACCGGTGCCCTCACCGAGTCCGGCCTCCTGGCCACTGGTGCCGCCGGGGGTGTTGCTGTCGATGGCGTGCCCGTACTCGTGGGCCACCACGTCGATTCCGGCGATCCACTCGTTGGCGCTGTTGTGGCCGATGGTGACCGAGCTGCCGTCCCAGTACGCGTTGAGGTCGCTCAGGCCGACCTTGCCGGGGAAGCTGCGGCCGCTGCCGTTGACGCCGTTGCGGCCGAGCCACTGGCCCAGCATGTCCCACTGCTTCTGCGCGGCGAACATCAGGTCCGCGCAGCCGGTCTCCTTGCTGGTGGGGTTGCCCGTGCCCCAGGAGTCGGAGGCCTTGGTGAAGACGGCGCCCGTGCTGTAGTCGGCGCAGCTCAGGCCGGGCCGGTTCGGGTCGCGCAGCGAGTAGCTGCCGCCCGAGTTGGTGGTGTCGATGGTGAGCGGGCCGGGGCCGTTCCACTTGCTGCTGGCGGTGCCCGCCTCGACGTCGTCGTGGGTGGCGAGGACCTTTCCGGTCCGTGCGTCCACGAAGACGTGGAGCCTGCTGGGCGCGGTCCTGGTACGTCCGGCGAGCACCGTCTCCCAGGCGAGCACGGGTTTGCCGTCCGCGAGCCGGACGACGAGCCGGCTGTCGACCACCTTGTCGACCTTCGCCAGCTTGGTGCGCGAGGTGGACTCGGCCGTCTTCGCGGTGACCGACGGGGTGGTCGCCACGTCGATGCGTACGGCCGAGGCGGACTGCACGGCGCGTATGTCGCCGTCGCCGTCCGCGAGCACCACCGCGTCGCCGCCGACGACCGGCAGCCCGCGGTAGCTCCGCTCGTAGGCGACCGAGTAGAGGTTCTTCACCCAGGGGGTGACCAGGCGCCGTTCGTACTGTTCCTGCGGGGAGTTGACCAAGGTGTCGAGCCCGCTGCGGACCGCCTGGTCGGCGGCGGCGACGGCGCGCGAGAGGGGGGTGGGCCGCTGGTCCGGCCCTGACTGCGAATGGGGTGCGGCCGATGCCGTACCGGCTAAGGCGCCGGTCAGGCTCGTGGTCAGTGCCAGCGCTGCCACAGCGGCCGTCAATCTGAAGGGGCGCAACGTCCACTCCGATCGTGGGGGGCCTGTTCTTCGCGCAGTATGGGCGTGGACATGGCAAGTCTGGTACATACCAGTTGGTCATACGGCGCGAGTTATGGTGCGACGGGAGGCCGCTGCGTACGCTCGGAGGATGCAGCTGGAGTTGAGGCACTTACAGGCCGTCTGCCAGATTGCCGAAGCGGGCAGCCTCGGACGCGCCGCCCGCCGACTCGGGGTCTCCCAGCCCTCACTCTCCGCCCAACTTCGCCGCATCGAGCGGGTGACCGGCGGCGATCTGTTCATCCGCAGCCGCCACGGCACGGAGCCGACCGCGCTCGGCCGGTTCGTGCTGGCCAGGGCGCGCCGGGTGCTCAGCGAGATGGACGCGCTCGGCACCCGGGCGCGCACGGTCGCCACCGACGCCCCGATGCGGCTCGGCTGCATCCTGCTCGTCCTGGTCGACGGCCTGCTGGAGCAGACCGATCTCTCGCTCTCCGGGCAGGAGATCACCGTGGACCTGGAGCACTCGGTGACCGCGCTGACCCGGATGCTCGGCGCCGGACGCTACGACGCCATCGTGTACGGGGAGGTGAACGACCACGAAGTCCCGCTCCCCGAAGGGGTCCTGGCCAGAACGCTGATCCCGGAGGAACCGTTCTCCATCCGGATGTCGGCCCGCCACCCGCTGGCCGGCCGGGAGCACATCGAACTGGCCGACCTGGCCGACGAGGCGTGGATGACCCTCGTGGAGGACGACGACGGCGGACCGGAGGCCTTCCTTGAGGCGTGCGCGCGAGCCGGGTTCGTGCCCCGGCTGCGGCACCGGATCGCGGACCGCCAGATGCAGTACGCGCTGATCGCCGGGGGCCGCGCCGTCGCCCTGAGCCAGCCGACCGCGCCGCGGGCCGAGGGCACCGTGATGCGCCCCCTCGTCGGCGCCCCGCTTCACGGCCGTATCCGCCTGGCCTGGAACCGCTCGGCCGTCCCGACACGACAGGCGGAGCTGCTCTACCGCGCGGCGGTCTGCGCGTATGTGTCCAACGTCGACAACAACGCGTTCCACCGGGCCTGGTGGGACACCCACCCGGAGCTGCATCCGCCCGGCGAACGGCAGGAGCTCCAGGCCTCCGACGCCTGAGCCTTCGGGGCGCGGAGTCAGTGACGGCTCGCGCCGACGGCTTGCCGCACCGGGCACATGGGCAGAAAAGCACTATGTTGAGCCCTCACCGGCGCACCCCGGGATTCCCCGTGCCCCTCTCCGCACCCCCGCTCCACCCCGTCCGCGGTCCCCGGGGCCTGCCCCGGCCGCTCGGCAATATGTTCGCCTTCGGGAAGGATCCGCTGGGCTTCCTGACGCTGCTGCGCGACGAGTTCGGGGACGCGGTGACCTGGTCGCTGGGCCCGAGGCGCAGCCTGTTCATCTCCCATCCCCAGCACATCATGGAGATGCTGGCGGGGCGCGAGGACACCTACGACATCCTCGACATCGGCTGGGCGCTCAAACAGATCACCGGGCAGAGCGTCATCCTCAGCAGGGGCAACGACTGGCGGCGCAAACGTTCGCTGGTGCAGCCGACCGTACGGCCGCGCCAGGTCCGTGCGTACGCCGCGACGATGGTGGACTGCGCGGGCGCGGCGGCCGACGCGTGGGGCGAGGGCGAGCGGATCGACGTGCGCGAGCAGATGGCGCTCATCACCCAGCGGGTCGTGCTGCGCACCCTGTTCGGCAACGACCTCGGGGAGCGGACCCGGGCGCTGGGCGACGCGATGGACGTGGCGGGGCGGACGGTCGGAACGGAGCTGCGCGGCATCGGCCTGTTCCTGCCCGCCTGGGTGCGCACCCCGTCCCGGCGGGCCCTGCTGACCGCCGTGGCCACCATCGACGCCGAGGTGCACCGGCTCATCCGGGCCCGGCTGAGCGCGCCCGACGACACCGGGAAGCGCGACGACCTGCTCAGCAGGCTGCTCTCGGCCCGCGACGAGGAGGGCCGGCCGCTGTCGTCCAAGGAGGTGCGCGACGAGGCCGTCACCCTCTGGGCCGCCGGTCACGAGACCACCTCCACGGCGCTGACGTGGACCGTACACCTGCTCTCCCGCTCCCCGGCTGCCCGCGCCCGGCTCGAAGCCGAGCTGGACGATGTGCTCGCGGGGCGCCCGCCCACCATCGACGACTACGACCGGCTCGTGTGGACCCAGCAGATCGTCAAGGAGGCGCTGCGCCTGTATCCGCCGGTCTGGCTCGTCCCCGCGGTCGCCCGCCCGGGAGCCACGCTCGGCGGCGCGCGCGTTCCGGCCGGCACCGTCGTCTGGTGCAGCCAGTGGACCACGCACCGCGACCCGCGCTGGTTCGCGCGCCCCGACGAGTTCCGCCCCGAGCGCTGGGGCGCCGACGCGCCGGAGGCGGTGCCGGACCACGCCTGGTACCCGTTCGGCGGTGGCCCGCGGACCTGTCTCGGCGCCCGCTTCGCCCAGGTCGAAGCCGCCCTCGTGCTGGCCACCCTGGCCCAGCGCCGCCGCCTCGACCTGCCGGCCACCCAGGTGGCGCCCCGCGCCGGACTGCTGCTGCAGCCCGAGGCGCCGCTGGTGGCGACCGTGCGCGGCCGCGGCCGCGCCGCGGTTCACTGAGCCAGCCAGGCGGCTACCGCGGCCGCTATCGGCTGGCCCGTGTCGAGTTCGACGAAGCCGAACTGCCCGCCCTGGTTGCACTCCAGGAACCACCAGACGCCGTCCGCGTCCTCGGCGAAGTCGAACGCCGCGTAGGCGAGCCCGGTGCGGCGGGTGTACGCGTACACCGACTCGGCGATGCGGTCGGGCACCCCGGCGGGCTCCCAGCGGCGACCGCTGTCGTCGTAGCGCCCGTCCACCTGCTGGGGGTCGGACACCTTCCGGGCGGCGAACAGCAGTGCACCCACACAGGTCAGCCGGATGTCCGCCTTCTTGGGGATGTAGCGCTGGAGCAGCACCGGGCCCGCCCGGACGCTGGAGAAGTCCGCGTCGGGTCCGATCAGTGTGGTCGGCAGCGCCATCAGGGGCTCGTCCGGCGGCGGCCCGGCGGCGCTCTTCACCACCACGTCCCGGTACTCCTGCGCGAACTGCCGGGCCACGCGGGGAACCGTCGTGACGACCGTGGGCGGCACGGCGAACCCGCCGGCGTGGGCGACCCGCAGCTGCCACGGCTTGTGGCGGGCCTGTTCGGCGTCGCGCGGATGGTTCATCCAGCGCGCCGACGCCGAGTACAGCATGCCGAACAGCGCCTGCCGTACCTCCGCGGTGAGCCACTGGGAGGGCTCCGGCGCATGGGCGGCGGGCTGCCCCGGCCGGCGCACCCAGACCGAGCGCAGCCCGGACATGCTCACCAGGAACCCGTCGACCGACAGGTGCCCGGCGAAGTCCCCGTGGGCGTACTCGGCGGACAGCACCGCTCTGCCGGGCAGATCGGCGGGGTCGAGGCGCACCAGCGGGACACCCCGCTCGTGCAGCTCGGTCACCACCATGTCCGTGGTGACGTCACCTTCGCAGGTGAGGATGAGAACCGTCATCCGACTGCCGGGCCGTCAGTCGTCGAAATGGGTCTGGGAACCGGCGGTGGACGTGGTGGTGCCGGTTGCCCTGAGCACCGCGCGGTCGGCGACGGCGGGACGCCCGTCGGGCAGCACGTTCAGCTGCCGTGAGGCGTCGAAGCGGTAGGGGACCGCCACGGCCTCCGGTTCATGCGGCACCGTGTAGCGCAGAGTGAACGGCCTCATGGGGAACCTCCTGCAGAAACGTCACGCCGATCCTTGTGCACACCAGTACGTAGTGCCCCTGCAAGGCATTCATCACGTTCCGCCACATAGACGTGAAGGACGTCACACACCGGTAGTCACACACCGGGCAGTCGAGTGACGTCAGGTTTCGCCACCTCCCGTAACGGTGATCGCTGAGGACGTCACATTTCACCCACCTCACAGGAGCACCCATGCGTTTGCGTACCACGATCTCTGCGAGCGTCCTCGCCGTCGGCATCGTCTTCGGCGGCGCGGCGACCGCGCTCGCCCACGACAACGACGATCACTGCCGCCAGCACAGCTACGGCCAGGACCACGGCCGTGACCACGGCCGCGAGCACGGGCGTGAGCACGGGCGCGACTCCGGCCGTGACAACGGGCGTGAGCACGGGCGCGACTCCGGCCGTGACAACGACCGCGACCACGGGCGCGACTCCGGATCCGAGAGCGGGCACAAGAGCGGCTGCCACACCTCCGCGGGCAGCAACTCCAGCAAGGGCTCGTACTACAAGCACGGCTGCGAGTCGGAGGGCTGGTCCAACACGAGCCGCCCCCAGCAGCACTGACCGGCCCGTTCGCGTGTGGCGCGGGAGCGGCGGGCTGACTGCCCCCGCGCCACGCGGTACGAGCCTCGGCGCGCGGGCGTACGGCGCCGGCGCGGGCTCGTCAGGAATGACCTCTGGGTGAGCAGGGTCAGGATGCCCGCAAGGACGATCCCGCCCAGGTTGGCGAGCAGCTGCTCGGTCGAGCCCCAGGTCTGGGCGCACTCCTTGTAGCTGAACGCCATGGCGGCGTTGGCCGCCGCCGGGACAGTGGTCACCGAGATGGCCACCCCGATCAGCGCCCCCGGACTTGGCCGAGGTGGAGCGAGAGGGTTCCGGCGGCACCCGCCAGGAAGGCGACGACGAACGACATCCAGTCCGGCTTCCAGATGAAGGCGGTGTTGGGGCGGTCCGCCTCCAGCATGGCCTTGTCGAAGAGCCCCACCCGGCCGAGGAGCCAGCCGGACCCGGCCGTCAGCAGCATGGCCGCGGCGAAGCCCACCACCAGCGCCGTCAGCGACCGCCACGCAAGCCCGGCCGCGCGCTGCTCGCCGCCGCGGCGGCCCTGCGCGTGGCGATGGAGGCGAAGGACCCGGTGGGCTTCGCCGAGCCGATCCGGCTGGTGAAGCCGGCGCGGCGGCGGGCCGACACCCACGGCCGAGCGGCGGGGCTCGGCGTCCGGAGCAACTTCCTCACGGTCGGCGAGCCGCTCCACGAGATGGAGATCTGGCTACGGACCCGCTCGCTGCTGCCATGAGGCGCCGCGGGAACGCCGTCCGCTGAATCCGGCCACGGCCGAAAAGGCTCGATCGGCCGAGGAATATGCCGTACACATACCCCGTACCGGCACCCCGCCAAAAGCCGCGCGGCGCCACCGGTGGAGCGAACCTCATTTGTCCCGCCCATAAATGACAAGGAACCAGATATTCCGGGCGACGAGTTTCGATACGACTTAATGATGAGTAAGGTGTGCCTCGCTGTCAGTGAGCCTGCGTAGGGGTTACGTCCCTTGGCTGAATTCGCCATGGCCGGAATGCGCATGCGGGTGGCGTCGTCTTCGGGATGGAGAGGGGATCGTGACTGCGGGCTCGTTCGAGGGACAGTACGTGTGGCATCCAGCCGCCGACGATCGCGAGTTGGCGCAAGCCTGCACGGACGTGAGGGCCGGTCGGTATCTGAGTGCGCACAACGTCCTCAAGGACGCGCGCACGGACTTCGAGGTGCGGGCCCACCGCTCGCTGGTGCTCGCGTCCGAGGCCGCCGACTCCGACCTCGCCGAGCGGTGGCTCGCCGAGGAACCCAGCGCGGAGGCCGCGCTGTTGGCCGCGCGTGTCGCGATGGTACGGGCGTTACGCATGGCCGACGCCCAGGACGGCCGGGCCGGTGCGCTGGTGCGCATCGCGACCGCCGCCTGCGGACGGGCCGCGAAGCTGCTCCCGCAGGACCCCACCCCGTGGGTCGCCCAGCTCGCCCTCGCCCGCTTCGAGCGCTCCCACGACCCGGCCCCCAAAGGCCTGTTGACCGCGCCGCCGGGACCCTGGCTGCTCTTCTCCCACATCCTGCGGCTCGACCCCTGGAACCGTGAGGCCCACCACCGGTTCCTGGCCTTCTTCTTCACCCGCCACGGCGGCTCGGCGAGCGCCCGCTGGGACGTCGCCTCCTTCCTCAGCCACCGCGCACCGCTCAACTCGCCGCTGCGGCTGCTCCCCCTGGTCGCGCTGGTCGAGGACTACGACTCGTCCGCGCTCCTCGCGGACAGCACCTGGCTGCAGCCCCAGTGGACGGCCACCGCGCTGGGCATCTACCAGAACTGGTTTCCCCACACGGCGAGTTACCGCTTCACGCCGGTGCTTGACCTGGCGTATCTTGCGCACGCGCTGTACATGGCGAAGCGCGAGTTCGAGGCCCGGGAAGTGCTCACCGCCATGGGGCCCTACGCCTCCCGTATGCCCTGGAGCGCGTTCGGCGACCCCGAGGAACGGCTGACCAGGGCCAGGCGGTCCTGCGGACTGCAGACCCCCGGCCCGGCCTGATCCACCCCTGCGGCCGCACGCCCCCGCGGCACCCGTACGAGATCGACGCGTCCTGTCCACCCCCACCAGGAAAGGCTGCCCCAGTGTCCGAGCGCACGTCCCCGCTCCGCTCGAAAGCCCCTCGCCGTGAAGCACCCGTCGCCCTCGACGACGACGCGACGCTGCACGCGATGGGCTACCCGCGGAAACTCACCCGCAGATTCCACGCGTTCGACAATTTCGCGATATCTTTTACAATCATCAACATCATCTCCGGTATATTCTCCGCCTTCGGATTCGGAATGGGCGCCGGCGGGCCGCGCATCCTCATCTTCGGCTGGATCGGTGTGTCGGTGATGGTGCTGTTCGTCGGCGCGGCGATGGGCGAGATCGCCTCCGCCTACCCGACCAGCGGCGCCCTGTACTTCTCCGCGGGCAAGCTCGCCAAGCGGCACCGCGGCGCCTGGTCCTGGTACACGGGGTGGCTGAACTTCGTCGGCCAGGTGGGCGGCACCGCCGCCACCAACTACGCGGCCGCGACCTTCATCCAGGCGTTCGTCTCGATGCAGTGGCCGTCGTACGACCCGACGCCCCAGCAGACCGTCGGCATCGCCGCGGTGATCCTGGTGGTGCAGGCGCTGGCCAACACGTACACGGTGCAGCTGGTGGCCGTGGTGAACCGGATCTCCGTGTGGTGGCTGCTGGTCGGCATGGTGGTGATCGTGGCCGCCCTGAGCTTCAAGCCCTCACATCACCAGTCCGCGTCGTTCGCCAACCACTTCGTCAACACCACCGGCTTCAGCAACGGGCTGTACGCGGCGATGCTGGGCCTGCTGGTGACCAGCTGGACGTTCACCGGCTTCGACGGCAGCTTCCACATGTCGGAGGAGACCGTGAAGGCCACGGTCAACACGCCCAAGGGCATCATGCGCGCGATCATCTACTCGGCGCTCGCCGGACTGGTCCTGATGCTCGCCCTGGTGTACGCGATCCGCGACTACGCGGGCGAGGCGAGCTCGGCGGCCCCGCCGGTGCAGATCCTCATCGACGCGCTCGGTATGGGCACCGCCAAGCTGCTCCTGCTGATCGTGATCGGCGCCATGCTGTTCTGCGGCCTCGCCAACATGACCAGCAACACCCGCCAGATCTTCGCCTTCTCGCGCGACGGGGCGATGCCGGGATCGCGCTGGTGGCACTCGGTGTCGCTGCGCACCCGCACCCCGGTCAAGGCCGTGTGGCTGGCCGCGGCCTGCTCGCTGGTGCTGATCATCCCCGGCTGGTGGTCGCACACCGCCTTCACCGCCATCGTCAGCGTCAACGTCGTCGGCCTCTACCTCGCCTACGGCGTCCCCATCTTCCTGCGGCTGCGCCTGGACGACTTCGAGCCCGGCCCGTGGAACCTGGGCCGGTGGGGCAAGCCCGTGGCGGCGGTCGCCGTGGTCTGGATCGCGCTCAGCAGCGTGCTGTTCATGCTGCCGCAGACCTCGCCCATCACCACCACCTCGTTCAACTACGCCCCGATCGCGTTGGGTGCGGTGCTGTTCATCGCCACCGTGTGGTGGTTCGTCACCGCCCGCCACCGCTTCCAGGGCCCGGTCAGCTACGGCAGTCCCGACGAGGTGGCCGCGATGGACCTCATCTGACGCCCTGACGTCCCACGCCTGACCTTCCGGGCCGTCCCCCGCCTCTTCGGAGCGGGGGACGGCCCGTGTACGTGGGCGGGTACCCGGCGCCCGGCCGGATGGCGGACACCCTGCGCCGAGCGCGAAGAGCGCCGGCGCGCCACCGTTGCGGATGAGGCACCTGCGGTCACGGCGGACACGACCGCCACCGTGCGCTCCCCGGGCGCCATTCCCCCGGTCGGCACTTCGCAGGATGATCCTGCCTTCAACGTCCTACCTGCCCGGTTCGTCCGCCTTCTGTCCCCCGCTCCGCGCTCCGGCCCGCTCACGCCGGGGGCGCACGAAAGGACTCCTCATGTCCGGAACGCGAATCACCTTCCTCGACGGCCAGGCCGGCCAGCCGCAGGCGCTGGAGCGCGTGATCGCCCATGTGCGGCGGCAGTTGGACGGTTCCGTCGGTGACCGGCTGCGTGACGTCAGGCGCCCGCTCCTAGCCGGTATCGGTGCCTCGTACGCGGCTCTGGCGCTGCCGGTCGAGGTGCTGCGCGGCCACGGCGTGCCCGCCCAGCGGGTGCTCGCCAGCGAGATCGAGGAAGGGCTTGGCGGCTTCGACACGGATCTGCTCATCGGCGTGTCGCAGAGCGGCCGCAGCTCGGAGACGATCGCGGCGTTCCGGGCGGCGCGCGGCGTGCCGACCCTCGCGGTCCTCAACGTCACCCCCTCCCCGCTCGGCGCCCTCGCCGGACTCACCGTCGACCTCGGCAACGAGCCGGACTCCTGCGCCTCGACCGTCGGCTTCACCGGTACCGTCGTCGCCCTCGACCTGATCGCGGGGGTGATCGCGGGCCGCGACGGGGACGCCTGGGACGGCGTCCCCGAGCAGGCCGAGGCCGTACGGACGCGGGCGGCCCACGCCGTCGCCTCGCTGCGGACCCGTGCCGCGCGGTGCGTCGCCGCCGACTGCGTCGCCTCCGGCGCCTCCCGGGTCACCGCGGAGGAGGCGGCGCTGCTGCTGCGCGAGGTGCCCCGGATGCCGGCCGCGGCCTCGGTCACCCGCAACTACCTGCACGGCGAGATGGAGTCGGCGGGCAACACACTGCACCTCGTCTTCGGCTGCGGCCGCGAGGTCGCGCTCGCCCGCTCCCTGTCGGCCGCGGGCCATCTGACGCTGCTGGTGACCACCGCCCGGGTCGAGGCGTCCGAGAACCTCGCCGTCGTACGGCTGCCCGACAGCCCACCCGGCGCCCGGGTCGTCCTGGAGACGGTCGTGGCACAGGAGCTGGTGGCTGCGCTGAGCGACGAACGGAACGTACCCATCGAGTCGATCGTCTTCATCAACGACGACACCAAGGAGGGCGGTATCGTCCTCGCGGACTTCGAGCGCGCCTCGCCCGTCGCGGTCCTCTGACGGAATTTCCGCTTTCGGCGGCGGAGTGGCGAAACATCCCGCTACCCTCGGTGACATGAGGCTCGCGTACGGTCGGCAGACCCGCGTCCGGCTCGGGGCGGCCACGGCCGTGGCCGCCCTCCTCGCGCTGACGGCCGCTCCGCCGTCGACGGCCGCCGCCCGCCCCGCCGATCCCGCCCGCCAAGTCCCCGCCTGGCACGGCTGTGTGCGCGACGCCCAGGACACCTCCGGCCAGGAGCTGGAGAAGGCGGGCGCCCGGTGCGCCGAGGTGAAGGTCCCCCTCGACCACACCCGCCCCGGCGGCCCGGGCATCACCGTCGCGGTCGCCCGCATCCGGGCCACCGACACCGCTCACCGGATCGGCGCGCTCGTGGTGAACGAGGGCGGCCCCGCCGACCCGGTGATCGACTACCTGCTGGAGCGCCGGGCTGCGATGGGCGAACTCGCGGCCCGGTACGACGTGGTGGGCGTCGACCCCCGCTTCACCGGCCGCAACCCGCCCATCGACTGCCGCTGGCCGACCAGCACGTATTTCCGCGCGGCGGGCAAGGACCGGGCGGGCTTCGCCCGTATGACGGCCTTCCAGCGCGATCTGGCCGCCAAGTGCCGCCGCAACGCGGCCGGTCTGCTGCCGTACGCGTCGACCCGCAACGCCGCACGCGACCTCGACGTGGTGCGCACGGTGCTCGGCGAGCGGCGGATCTCGTACCTGGGGGTCTCCTACGGCACGTATCTCGGCGAGGTGTACACCGCGATGTTCCCGGGCCGCACCGACCGGGTCGTCCTCGACGGCGTGCACGAGCCGCACCGCCTCGCCCCGTGGGCCGAGTACGGCACGGAGGAGGTGAACGAGAACGCCCTGCGCCACTGGGCCCGGTGGGCCGCGCCGCGCAACGCCGCCTACGGCCTGGGCGCCACGGCCGACGCGGTCCTCGCGACGGTCGGCCGCATCCAGGCGGCCGCCACCCGCCACCCGTTCACGGTCGGGACCTACCGCATCGACGAGCACCTCCTGCCCCTGATCGTGTACGGAGTCCTCGGCGACGACCTGGCGCGCAGCGACGCGGACATCGCCGTCATGGTCGCAACCCTCGAACGGGCCGCCGAGACCGGCCACGCGGAGCCGGACCCCGGCCTTGCGGAGCTTCTGCCGGGGCTGTTCACCGGTCAGTACTCGGCCTACGGCAGCACCCAGACGGCGTATCTGTGCGCCGACACCCCCGGCCCGCGCGACCCGGAGGTCTTCCGGCGGGCCGTCGAGCGCAGCCGCGCGGCCCATCCGCTGTTCGGCCCGGTCCTCAACGACATCACCCCGTGCCCCTTCTGGACCGCACCGCGCGAGCGGCCGACCGTCGTGGACAACGACGTCCCGGCGCTCATGGTCAACGCCACGGGCGATCCGCGCGTCCCGTACTCCGAGGCCCTGGCCATGCACGCCAAGTGGCCGAGCTCCCGGCTGATCACGGTCGAGAACTCCTACCGGCACGCCGTGTACGGAACCGCCTACGGCAGTGACTGCGTCAACGGCGCGGTCAACGGCTACCTGGCCGACGGGCGGCTGCCGGCCGCCGACCTCACCTGCCCGGCGGCGCGCGACGACATCCCGTCGGCCAGACCCGTACGTCAGGTGCCGTAGACCTCCAACTCGTATATCCGGGCGGCCTGGTCGGCGGTCTGCGTGGGGGTGACGACCGAGAGCCGCACATAGCGGGCGGAGGCGGCGACCGGGTTGGTGGTCGAGTCGGCGCTGTTGCCGCGGACCTGGGCCACCGTGGTCCAGGTCGCCGCGTCGGCGGAGACGCTCAGATCGAAGTCCTTGGTGTCCAGACCGGCGCTCTCGCCGCCCGCGCCCGCGTGGCGCACGGTGATCGAGTTCAGCGGGTGGGAGGCGCCCAGGTCGACCTGGAGGTCCTTGGTGCCGGAGGCGAGCGAGCACCACTTGTCGCTGTTGCCGCCGCTGACGCTTCCGTTGACCGCCTTGTCCGGGGTCTCCGACCCGTTGCACGACGCCGAGCCGGTCGCCGCCCGCCCGAGGGCGAGGTTGCCGCTCCCGCCGCCGTACACCTCCAGCTCGTAGATGCGGGCCGCGCTGCCCGAGGTGTTGGACGGGCTGGTGACCAGCAGCCGGACATAGCGGGCCGTGCGGGCCGAGACCGGGTGGTAGGTCCGGCTGGAGCGCGAGCCCGTGACGGTGGCGGCCGTGGTCCAGGAGGAGCCGTCGGCGCTGGTCTGGATCTGGAAGCCACCGGTGTTCCAGCCGGTGTTCTCACCGCCGAGACCGGCGTGCTTGACCACGAACGACGACACGGTCCTGGCGGATCCGAGATCGACCTGGAGCGAGGGGCTGCTCGCGGCCGAGCACCACTTGCTGTTGTTCTTCAACGAGCCGTCCACCGCCTTGTCGGGCGACTCGGCCGCCGCGCAGACCGCCGATCCGGTCGCCGTCGCGCCCTGGGCGAGGTCGGCGCCGAGCTCGGGCGCGGGCGGTACCGGAGTGGCGCCGTCCTGGAAGGAGGGCGGCACGTCGGACGCCCCGGTGCCCCAGGTGGCACTGGGGGCCGCGCCCATGGTGTACGTGAGGGTGGCACCGGCCGCGAGGTCCGGATAGCGCAGGTAGTTGTGGCTGGTGGCGGTGCCGTTGACGCCGAGCCCCTGCACATAGGGGCCGGAGCCGGAGGTGTTGATGGTGATGTTCCCGGCGGCGCGCTGGATCAGGACGGACGGGAACTGCGGCCCGTGCAGCGCGAGCGTGTCCGCGCCGGGCGTGGCCGGATACATACCGAGCGCCGCCCACACGTACCAGGCGGAGGTGGCGCCGAGGTCGTCGTTGCCCGGCAGGCCGCCGGCGCCGGTGGTGAAGGACTCGGCCATCACCTTGCGCACCGCGTCCGAGGCTCCGGCCGGGTGCCGGGCGTAGTTGTAGGCCCACGGCACACCGTGCTCGGGCTCGTTGCCGATGTAGTAGTACGGCCTGCTCTGACCGGCGTTGACCTCGGTGAAGTGGTGGTCGAGGCGCTGGACGGCGGTCTCCCGGCCGCCCATCGAGTTGATCAGGCCGGCGAAGTCGTGCGGGACCATCCAGGTGTACTGGGAGGCGTTGCCCTCGGTGAAGGTGGACTGGCTCGCCGGGTCGAGCGGCCAGGTCCAGGAGCCGTCGCTCTTGTGCTGCTGGACGTACGACGACTCCTGGCTGAAGGTGTTGCGCCACCACTGCGCACGGCTCATGTGCGTGGTGTAGCTGGAGGTGTTGCCGAGCGCCTTGGCGAACTGGGCCACCGCGAAGTCGGACGCGGAGTATTCGAGCGAGTCGGAGGGGTCGTCGAGGTAGTGCAGGTTCGTGTACGTCGACTGGCGCCCGCGGATCGCGCTGCCCTGGGTGGTGCCGCCGTTGGACGCCTTCTCCATCAGGGCGAGTGCCGCGCCCGTGTCGAAGTCGCGCCCCCCGAACGCGTACAGGCCGGCCACGATGATCGGGCCCGGGTCGCCGGTCATCACGAAGTCCTCGTTGGTCTGCTGCGACCACTTCGGCAGCAGTCCGCCCTGCTGCCCGTCCAGGACCATCGACTTGGCGATGTCACTGGCCTCGATGGGCGCGATCAGCCCTATCAGCGACGCCCAGGAGCGGTAGATGTCCCAGCCCGAGTAGTTCTGGTAGACCGGCCGGGCCGAGTTGTGCACGGCGTTGTCGAAGCCCCGGTAGTCGCCGTTCACATCGCTGGAGATGTTGGGGCTCTGCAGGACGTGGTAGAGCGAGGTGTAGAACTTCTGGCGCTCGGCGGTGCTGCCGCCGGAGACCTGGACCCGGTTGAGCATCCGGTTCCAGGAGTCGTCGGCCGCCGTGCGTACCGCGCCGAAGTCCCAGCCGCCGTTCTCCGCCGCCACATTGGCCTGGGCGCCCGCGACGCTGACGTACGACAGGCCCACCTTGAACTGGACCGTGGTGCTGGCGGTGGTGTCGAAGGTGACGTAGGCGCCGGTGTTGGTGCCCGACGCGTTCGCCGAGCCGTCCGTGACGGTGGAGCCCGACCAGGTGCCGAAGCCGGTCGGGGTCCGGTCGAAGCGGATGTCGAAGTAGATCTGGTACGTCTTGGACGAGCCGCAGAATCCGCCGGCCGTCACGCTGCCGGTCAGCTCGTTGCCGTTGACGTGCACGGTTCCGGCGCGGCTGCCGGTGGCGCTGCGGCCCGTGTTGACCAGCAGGCGGGACGTGGCGGAGGCGGGGTAGGCCAGCTTGCCCATGCCGGTGCGGGTGGTGGCGGACAGCTCGACGTCGGTGGCGTAGCGGTCGAGGCGCGTCTTGTAGTAGCCGGGTCTGGCCACCTCGTTCGCCTTGGTGTAGCCGGACGCGTAGCCGGTCCAGTTGGAGCCCGGTGAGGTGCCGAGCGCGCCGGTGACCGGCAGCAGCGGCAGGTCCTCGTTGTTGGCGCAGCCGGCGCCGTCGAAGTGGGTGAGGCTGAAGTCCTCGACGGAGGCGTCCTTGTAGCGGTAGCCGGACGGGGAGGCGGTGGGGGTGTCGGGGCTGAACTGGACGCCGCCGAAGGGCACTACGGCGCCGGGGTAGGTGCTGCCCCCGGCGCCGCCCGGCACGGGGTTGGGGGCGTTGCTGTCGTCGGTGCCGATGAACGGGTCCACGTACTGGGTCAGCGGCAGCACCGCCGCGTGGGCCGGCGCCGCCGCGGCGAGGCCGACGAGGCCCGAGGCGGCCAGGGCGAGGGCGCTCAACGCCCCCGCGTACCCGGAGCGGAGCGGGGATCTGGAGGGGTGCACGGATCGGAGCACGAGGGGGACCACCTTCTCGCGGAGGCCCGCTCGCCGTCCGGCGGGCTGCCTCGGGGACGGGGATGCTCGGAGTGCGGTTGAAGGATGGGCGTGTGAACGTTACCAATCAACTCAGGATTGTTGAGGTGTCCCTGATGACTCGTCAAGAGGCAGGGGCGTGAACAAGCACCGGAACCAGCCGTTGGGGATGGGAACGTTACCAAGCCGGGCCCGCGTCGGAGACCAGGCCGCACCAGCCCGCACCAAGGTCCCCTCATCCGGCCTGACATGGGGCTCCGTCTGCAATCATCGACGCATCGCCGTGCCCGTCCCCGAAGAGGGATCCGCCGCTGAGGAGGCCCGTGAAGCGCCCGACGATGAAGGACGTGGCCCGCGCCGCCGGGGTCAGCCCCATGACCGTGTCGCGCGCGGTGTCGGGCGAGCCAGGGGTCTCCCCCGGGACGGCCGCCCGAGTCGAGCAGGCCGTACGGCAGTTGGGCTACCAGCGCAACGACAACGCCCGTAACCTACGGCGCAAGAACCCCGGAACGTCCACGATCGGGCTCGTCGTGGACGATCTGGCCAACCCGTTCTACGCGCTCATGGCCCGCTCGGTGGAGGACGAGGCGCATCGCCGCGGCTGTCTCGTCCTCGTCGGCAGCACCAACGACGAGCCGCGCCGCGAACGCGAGGTCATAGCGGCCTTCACCGCCCGCCAGGTCGACGGCCTCCTGCTCGTCCCCACCATCGGCGGCCACGGCTTCCTCAAACAGCCGATGGAGGGCGGCACGCGCGTCGTCTGCGTGGACCGGCCCGCCAAGGGCCTGGCCGTCGACACCGTCACGGTCGACAACCGCGCGGGCGCGGAGCGGGCCGTCCGCCATCTGCTCGCCCAGGGCCACACCCGTATCGCCTACCTCGGCGACCGGTTCGGCATCTGGACCCAGCGCGAGCGCCACGCCGGCTACCTCGACGCGCTGGCCGCGCACGGCGTACCCGAGGACCCCGCGCTCGTACGGCACGACCTGCGCAGCCGGTCGGACGCGGCGGCGGCGCTGGCCGCGCTGCGGGCCCTGGCCCGGCCGCCCACCGCCCTGTTCACCACCAACGACGTGATCACCATGGGGGTGATGGGCGCGCTCGGGCACGCCGACCGCGTCGACGTCGTCGGCTTCGACGACTTCCCGCTCGCCGACCGCCTCAGCCCGCCGCTCAGCGTGGTCAGCCAGGATCCGGTCGCGCTCGGCGCCACCGCGGCCCAGCTGCTGTTCTCGCGGATCGACGGCGACCGCTCGGCGCCCCGGTCGGTCGTGCTGCTCACCCGGCTGATCGTCCGCGGGCCGGGACAGCAGGGCTCCCGCCGCTCCGGGCCCACATAGTCAGGGCGTGTCGCCCGCCCAGTCCCAGTGGTGCGGATCGCCGGGCCGCGGGCCGTACCAGGCGCGGCCGCCCGGGCCGTGGGAGCCGATCTCCGTGGCGAGCGCGGCGCCTTCGCTCAGCTGCCCGTCGGTCCAGCCGGTGACGTCGAGCAGCAGCCCGTCCAGCGGTCCCGCCACCAGCTCGCGGTAGACATGGCCCGGTCGCGGTCCGGGGTCCGGATCGTCATGGTCGGCTCCATAGACACGGCGCCGTATCAGCTCGTCCATACCCGCCAGCGTGCCATCCACCACTGACAACGACGGGCGCGGGCGGGGCGCCCCGGGTGCACCACCCGTAGTGCGGCCGCGCGCCCGATCGCGAATCGTGGTGTCCCGAGGGCATTCGAATCCGTCGGCCCGTGCGCCGGGCGCGGCGGCTCAGCGGCAGTCAGGGCGGCGTGCGCTGGAGCTGGAAGCCCGGGCCGACGGCCTCATGGACGGGCTCCGCGCAGATCTGGAACGGCTGGCGGCGATTTTCTCCATCGCCTTCCCGGGCTTTCCGCCCGACCCCGTCAAGCAGGCGCACAACCTGGTGGCGGAGCTGCTCCGTGACGCCGGAGCGCCCCACACCGAGCGGCTCGACCTCCCCGGCACCGCCACGGTGGTGGCACGCACAAGGCCGTTCCCGTCGTGCTCGGCCTAGTACCTGCGCTCCGTCCGGCCCCTGCTCGCCGACCTGTCCGTGCTGATCCGCGGATTCGTGGCGCTGGGGGCGGCGATGACGTGAGGCGGGGGGATACGTGAGGGCTTCGGCCGGGCGGACGTGGCCTACGGCCTGCGGTGGGCCGGATGGTCGCCCATCAGCGCGTCCGTCACCAGACGCACCCCGCGCGCGAGGCGGCCCAGCTGGTCCAGCTCCGTCGCGTACATCCGGATGGTGTTCTCGATGACCGCTTCCGCCACGCCCAGTGTGGGCAGCTCGGCCCGGCTGGTCTGCAGGGCCACCCGGACCGCGCGCATCTCGTGCTGGAGCTGGAGCTGTGCGTGCCGGGCGAGGATGACGTGGTGGCGGGTGAGCGGTGAGTAGCCGGCGTAGCGGGCCGGCAGCAGGTCGCGCAGCCAGCGGGTGGCCGTGCGTTCCCAGTCCCGCGTCCCGGGTTCCTTGACCTGACAGGGCCAGTCCGGGCTGAGCGCGATGGTGGGGGCCGTGTGGGGCATTCTCGTCGCTTCCGAAGTTGTCGAACTCTGATCGAGAGGTGGAAGGGGGCGGCCCCGGCCTAGGGGTTAGCCGAGGCCGCCCGTGGGCGTCCGCCCGGATCCGAAAGCCTCGATCGAACATCCGGCCTGACGCGAGGAGGGGGGCGTCACGTCGGCTGTTCGCTCTGGGAGGGCGTGGGGTCGCCTTCCTTGGCATCTGGGGGATCGGGGGATCGCCACCGCCTCAGTAAACATATATACCGTTGAGTAAACAAGGGTATGAAAAAATTCATGCACCCGAAAGGTGTGAAGATCCCGGGGAGCCCGGTGGGCGAATCGGTCCTACAGGAAGAAACCGTGCTGGTCGGCGGCCTGCTCGTACTCCTCAAGGCGCGCCTGCGTCCGCTCCGGATCGGCGTCCGCCATCGCCTGGAGCAGGGCTGCGGCGAGCATGCTCGGTGCCGCGTACGAGTCGAACACCAGCCGTGATCCGGTGCCGGCGGTCAGCGCCACATCCGCCTCGTCGACCAGCGGCCCCAGGGTGGTGTCCGTGATCAGAGCGATGCGCAGCCCCGCGCTGCGGGCCGCCCGCAGTGCGGCCAGGGTCTCCTTGGCGTGCCGGGGCATGGCGAAGGCCAGTACCCAGGTGCCGCCCGCCGAGCGGGACTGGAGCAGCGCGTCGTAGGCGACGCTGCCGCCGCGCGTCACCAGCCGCACATCGGGGTGGATGCGCCGGGCCGCGTACGCGAAGTACTCCGCCAGGGACACGGAGATCCGCAGTCCGAGGATGGTCAGTGGCACCGAGCCGGCCAGCTCGCGGCCGATCTCCAGCACCTGGTTGGTGTTGGCCACCAGCCTGCGCACGTTCTCCAGGTTCTCGATCTCGGCGTCCACCGCCGCCTGCAGCTCGTTGTGCCGGATCTGCTCGCGGGTCTCCGGCGACCCCGCGACCGCGCTCAGGGCGATCGGCTGGAGCACATCACGCAGGGCGGGATAGCCGCTGTAGCCGAGGGACACCGCGAAGCGGGTCACGGACGGCTGGCTCACCCCGGCCCGCTCCGCGAGCTCCGTGATCGAGAGGAACACGGCCTCGGTGAGGTGGTCGATCATGTACTGGGCGATGCGCCGCTGCCCCGGGGAGAGGCGGTGGCCGTCGAAGAGGGCGCGCACCCGGTCCGCCGCGGGGCGCTCGTGGTCCGACGCCTGCCCGCTCGGCGTGATCGCGGCCGCCTGGGCGCGCGCCTTCTGCCCCGATGACACCGGCGGGCCTCCTTCTCATGCCATGTGTGTTCAAAACATAGCTCACCGCCGTGACGGGCCGGCGCCCGTTCCACCGGTGGGGGCGGGCGCGCATTCGAGACACCGGTGGCTTCTTGTGCTGGACGTGACAAGCCGGAAGGTGTTCCCTGTGCCGCGCTCGCGCGGGGGATGCGGCCGGGGGGCCGCACGCGCGTCGGTCCACGCACGGACCATGCGGCCGGCTGGTGGAGCAGGGGGACACATGCCCGGAGCAGGACGTCCGCAAGGTGGGCCGAAGGGCAGAACGGAAGCCGCCGACGAACTCGCGGACTCTCTGCGTGAGGTGACCCGCGGCCAGACGGTGCGGGAGCTCGCGCAGCGGTACGGCGGCGGCAGGACGGCGTGGAGCGAATACCGCTCCGGAGCACGGGTCGTCGCGCTCGGGCGCCTCAACACCGTACTCAAGGACCAGGTCCGGGACCCCTGCGCGGAGAAGAGCTGCTCGCCGAGGCCCGACGGCCGCACGACCGGGCGCTCACCTCCGAGGTGGTGGGCAGACCCGCGCCGGGCGTGGAGGAGGCACTGCGTCGAACACACACGGACCTCGCCGAATCGTGCCGTCTGGTGGAGAGCCTGCCGGCGATGGTGACGCTGCTCCGGGACCGCGCGGACGACGGCGGGGCCTGGTACGCGAGCTCCGCCGCCGGGGTGCCTTCCCCGGCGGCCGGGCAGCCGGACGCCTCCTCCCGGCTCGCGGAAGCACGATCCGGGGACGCGGCGTCCGGGAAAGCGGAATCCGCGGTGGCCGGGGAGGTGCGGCTGCGACTGGACCAGGCCGTCGACCAGTTGGTGGCCGCCCGGTCCGTGGAGGCGGCGGCACGACGGGCCGTCGCGGACGCGGACGCCGAGGCCCAACGGGACGCGAGTGCCCGGCGGGCGGGTCGAAATCCGGTTGGATGCGGCGGAGTTGACGTAGGGCGGCCCCGTGCCGGTGGCGGGCGCGCTGCGCAGCGGCGCCCCTGCGCCGAAGGCCGACCGTTCGGCGGGGGCTGCCCGCACACCGGAGACCGGGGCTCCGCGGGGACTGCCCGTACACCGCAGGCCTGGGCTTGGCCGGGGACTGCCCGCACACCGCAGGCCTGGGCTCCGCCGGGGACTGCCCGCACACCACAGGCCTGGGCTTGGCCGGGGACTGCCCGCACACCACAGGCCTGGGCTCCGCCGGGGACTGCCCGCACACCACAGGCCTGGGCTCCGCCGGGGACTGCCCGCACACCGCAGGCCTGGGCTCCGCCGGGGACTGCCCGCACACCGCAGGCCTGGGCTCCGCCGCCGGGCGCAGGAGACTTGACGCGGGCCGGACTCGCGCCGGAGGCCGACTCCCGGCCCCACCCCGGACTCGCGCCGCCGACGGGCCGGCCGTCTCCCGGTGGGCCGGCCGCCGCTCCGAGTGGGTCCCGCTGGGCACCACGGCGAGCGCGATCGCGGCCACGGACCGACCGCCGTGCTCGGCCGCCCTCCCGCACCGCCTAAAATCGTGCCGCCGGCGGGACGCGCCGGCGGCCAGGAGGGACAGCGCGCGGTGAACAGCGACAGTGACGTACCGATCTACGCCCAGCTCATACGGGAACGGGGTGACGTCCCTGGCGACGTCCGCCGGGAGGCCGAACAGATCCAGGCGAACCTGGAGCGGGTGATCATGCCGTTCCGTCCGGGCCTGCCGACGCATGGTTTCTTCCGCTGACGAAGTGGGCGGCGATCTCATCGCTCCTCGTCACCCACACCCCGGGGTGGTTCGCCCCGTACTCCAGGGCCTGGCCCAGGTACTTGAGGCGGAACGGCAGGCCGATGACGAACGGGTGCAGGGCCAGGGCCGTCACCCGGCCGCTGTCCGCCGCGTCGTAGTGGGAGCGCGTCGTAGTGGGAGCGCGTCGTAGTGGGAGCTGGTCCAGCTGCCCCTTGACTGCCCGCACCAGCTGCGGGTTCGCTGCTCCGGTGAGCAATCTTCGTATCCAGGTGCCGGACAGCGACGCCACGCTGCGGGACTGGCGGCATGTGCACAACGTGATCATCCCCACCGCTCCCCTGTCGCTCGGCGAGGTGCGCGAGCGCGTCCACCGGAACCGCCTGGAGGTCGCTTATCTGGGGGACGTCCTGGTGGGGTGCACGACGGTGCGTCCGCCGAAGGACGGCTCGGGCACGGCGACGGTGATCGCGCGCGTGCTCGCCGAACACCGCGGACAGGGGTTCGGCGAGCAGCTCTACACCCGCGGCCTCGACCACGCGCGGGCGCTCGGCGCCGACGTGGTCGAGACGGTGGTCCTCGCCTCCAACGTGGAGGGGTTGCGGTTCGCGCGGAACCACGGGTTCGTCGAATTCGAGCGGTATGTGCTGCCCGGTGACAGCACACCGTGGATCGAGCTGCGACTGGCCCGTTGAGGGGTCAGCGCACCACCTTCTTCGGGCACAGCAGCCTCGGCTGCCGGTCGCCCTTGAGCTTCGCGCTCACACATCCCGCGGGCACATCGTGCGACGCGGTGGTTCCGAAGTTGGCGGTGACGGTCAGCGCGCCGTCACCGAAGACGGTGCGCTGCACGGCGCGGTCGGCGGTCAGCCAGCGGAACGACGTCAGCCGCTGGGTGCCCGCCTTCTCGTGCAGCGGGGCGAAGTACTTCTGCAGAGCGGCCAGTTCGGGCCCGTCCTGCTTCAGGGTCGGCCCGTCCAGGACGTAGTTCAACGGGACGTTGTAGAGCATGGCCAGCAACGCGCGGGTCTGCTTCTGCTGCGGCAGCTTGCCGAAGGAGAGCTCCCAGCGCTCGACGTTGACCAGTGAGCCGTGCAGGGCGGTCTCGTACAGCGGGATGCGGTACTTGGGGTCGTACATCTCCCGGGCGAGGTCCGCGGGCAGGTCGACCGGCTTGAAGAAGGTCTTCGGCGCCTTCTCCGGGGCGTATCCGCCCCACACCTCCTTGTTGCGCTCCAGCGGCCACAGGCCGTTGCCGACGGGGGTCGCCGACCCGTGGTTGAAGGCGACGACCTGGTTGGCCCACGCTCCGGCCGACTCGGAGCCGAGGACGAGCCCGCCGTCCTGGAGTCGCTTCATCCGGGCGAGGCGGTGGGCCCGGTCCTGGGCCTTGGTCATCTTGTGCTGCGGGCTGTGGTCCCGGAAGAGGTCTCCGGCCGCGTCGACGTCGAGGAAGTAGCTGTCGGCGCCGTTGGCCACCATCCGGCGCGTGCGCTCGGCGAGGTAGTGCTTGGACGGCTCGGACTGCTCGAACGCCTGTGAGCTGAGGTAGCAGCCCCGGTTGCCGAATCCGGTCTCCGGCTTGCCCTTCGCGTCGATCACGCAGTAGTCGGGGTAGACGCGGCCGGGCCACGCCGAGCTCGGCGAGTCGGCGGTGGCGGGGTCCTGCCCGTTGGCGAAGGAGTCGTACGGGCCGACGAGGTAGCCGTTCTTCTTGGCGGCGGCGACGGCCTGGGCGCTCATCGGATCGGTTCCGGCGTCGTAGCCGAGCCACATCCGGCTCACGCCCAGCCCGTGCAGCTCCTCCATGCCCTGCGGGGTCCGCGCGTCGCCCCACAGATAGACGTGGAAGGCGCCGAGCAGCTTGCCGTCGGCCGGGTTGGCCCTGATCTTGTCGCGGAGGCTGCCGAGCCTGCCGTGCTCGGAGAGCCAGTCGCGGTAGTCGACGGCGGGGGCGACCGGGTTCCCGTCGGTGAGGGCGAAGGTGACGGTGTACGAGCGGGTGTCCTCGCCGCCGTCGAAGGTGTGGGTGGCCGTGCCGCGCAGCCCGCCACGGTCGGAGGCGAACCCCAGCGAGGTGCCGAGGTCGGTGGGGACGAGATAGCTCGCGCCGCGACTGCCGTACGTATAGCCCCACATCGGCATGGTGAGCGCGCCGGTGCCCATGTCCATCGGCTCACCGGTCAGTCCGCGCTCGGGCGCGCTCCAGAACGCGTCGCGCACGGGGATGTTGAGGCCCTCGCCACGCGGGAGCTGGAGGTCGGTGGCGGACGCGTCGGTACCGGTGACCGGCCACCGCACCTCCCCGTCGCGCCCCGCGGCCATGCTCACGCGCAGCCGCCCGCGCTCCGCGACGGCCGTGACCGTCAACTCCTTCGCGGGGTAGGTCCAGCGGGCTCCCCCTCGGATCTCGGTGACCGGGCCCGGCCGGCCGAGGTCGGTCGCGGCCGGGGCGGACAGCTCCAGCTCTCCCCCGGACGCCGGGCGCGCCCGTACGGCGAGTGACGCGGTGTCGATGACGGCGGTGCCGCCCCGGAGGGGAACGGTGACCTTGCCGTCCCCGGTACCGGTGGCGGACACCTCGGCGCCGGCCGCCGTGGTACATCCGGCGAGCGCGGCGAGGGCGAGGGTGACGGCGAGCCCGTGGGCGGCGGCCCGGCCCCGGGTCCGGCTGTGGGTCCGGCTGTGGGTCGAGGAAATTGATCTCATGCGTCGTGAATAGTCTTGCACTATAAGAGGGTTCTAAGAGCTCCGGTACAACGTGCAAGGCAACGGGGAGTGTCCATGGGTGCTGCGAGGGTCGCGATCGTGACGAGTGCCGCCGGTATCGAGTACGACGTGGACCTCTCCCTGATCGTCGACGCGCTGCGTGCCGACGGCCTGGCCGCGGAGCTGGTGGCCTGGGACGCGGACGCCGTGGAGTGGAGCGGATTCGATCGGGCGGTGATCCGTTCGACCTGGGGCTACGCGGCACGGCTCGACGAGTTCCTCGCGTGGGCCGACAAGGCGGGGCGCGCCACCCGGCTGTGGAATCCGCTGCCGGTGGTGCGCTGGAACAGCGACAAGCGCTATCTGCCGGAACTGGCCGGGCGCGGCGTCGCCGTCGTTCCGACGCGTGTCATCGACCCGGGCGGGCGGTGCGAGGAAGCCGACTTCGATCTGCCCACCGGCGCGGTGGTCAAGCCCGCGGTGTCCGCCGGCGCCCGGGACACCGCACGGTACGAGCCCGGGCGGCACGCGGATGCCGTACGCCACGCCCGGATGCTCCTCGACCAGGGCCGCAGCGCGATGGTCCAGCCCTACCTCCCGCTGGTGGAGGAGGGTGAACGCGCACTGGTCTTCCTCTCCACCGGCGAGGGCGGGCTGACGTTCAGTCACGCCATCCGCAAGCAGCCCGTGCTGGCCGAGCCCAATGTGATCGACAACTTCAGGGACGCGCACCCGGGCGCGGCTCCCTACGAGCCGACCGGGGCGGAGATCCGTACCGCGCTCGACGCGCTCGCGGCGGTTCCGTCACCCGACGCCCTGCTGTTCGCGCGGGTGGACCTCGCGCTGGACGACAGCAGGGCGCCGGTGGTGATGGAGCTGGAGCTCATCGAGCCGAATCTGTTCCTTCAGAGCGATCCGCGCGCACTGGAGCGGTTCGCGTCCGCCGTGGCCGCCGTGGGCTAGGGCCTAGGTAAGGGTGACGTCGACGCTGACCGGCAGGTGGTCGGAGGCGTCGCTGTCGATGACCTCCGCCTGCCGGGCGGCGAGGCCGGACGAGGTGAGGACGTAGTCGATGCGCTTGTGCGGGTCGCGTGCGTCGAAGGTGTAGCCCGCCCCCTCCCCCGCCGCGCGCCACGCGTCGCCGAGGTGCCTGGTCAGTACGCCGACCTCGCGGGCGCCCGGAGTGGCGTTGAGGTCGCCCACCAGCACGGTGGGACGGCTGGAGTCCCCGATGACGCTGTTGATCGCGCCGGCCTGGGCGAGCCGCTCGGTCTGCGAGGTGTGTTCCAGGTGGGTGGTCAGGATGCGCACGGCCGTGCCGTCCACGTTGATGTCCGCCTCCAGCAGGCCGCGTTGCTCGCCCGAACGCGGGCGGGGCAGCCGGGTGTTGTGGGCCTTGATGACGGGGTAGCGCGACAGGATGGCCGTCCCGTACTGGCGCCGGGGCGCCCCGGACCGCGGCGGGTCGAGGCTGAGGTTGGCGCCGTAGGCCACGTGCATGCCGAGGCGTTCGGCGAGCCAGCCCGCCTGGTCCACGAAGTTGCTGCGCGCGTCGTAGTGCCGGTCGACCTCCTGGAGGCCGACGACATCGGCGCCGCTGTCCTTCACCACGCGGGCCACCCGGTCGAGGGAGAGGGCGTCGTCGGCGCCCGCGCCGTGGTGGATGTTGTAGGTCAGCACGGTCAGGGTCTGAGGTGCGGCCGCCGCCGAGGACGTCGGTGCGGCGGTCATCGGGATGAGCATCAGGACGAGAGCCAGTGCGGACCTGGCGCACACACGGATCACTGAACACCTCTGTCTTCTTCGAGGGTTTACGGATGTCGTCGGACAGCGCTGCGCACAACTCGGAACATGCCGACGCGCCCTGACGGCGTGGGTGTTGCTCGGGGCCATCGGGCGACGCGGACATGGAAACGGACAGGGACGGGGACTTGGGGTCGGACTCGGGGCCTTGCTGTCTAACTCCCCACTTACCGAGCAAGGTTGACAAAAATCATCCGATTGGATGGAAATTCGTCCTACGGGGTGCGCCCCCGCTTCGAGGGCACATGCGCGGCTTGCGCCTGTTGACCGGGCCGGCACCGCGATACTGCGTCCATGCGCATCCTGATCGCGACGGCCGGGTCGCTCGGTGACGTGGCGCCGTACACCGGTCTCGGCGTACGTCTCCAGCAGGCGGGCCACGATGTGGCGATCGCCACGCACGAGGTTTCGAGCAGGTGGTGCGAAGGGCCGGGCTCGGCTTCCGTCCGCTGCCGGCCGACCCCCGCGCGGTACTCGCGTCCGAGGGCGGGCGGCGGCTGCTGGACGCACGGACCAGGGCGCGAACGGTCGTGGAGCTCGTACGCCTCGGACGCTCACTGATGCCCGCGCTCGCCGCGGCCCTGCTGGACGCGGCGGCGCGGGGCACCGACCTGGTCCTCTCCGCGGCTACCACCGCCCCGGTGGCCCGGGTCGCGGCGGAGGCCCTCGACGTACCCAGCATGGGCGTGTTCCTGCAACCGCTCGCGCCCACCGGCGACTTCCCGCCCGTGGCCACGGGAGCGCGCTCGATGGGCCGGTACGGCAACCGCGTCGCCGGCGCGGCCGTCCAGCTCGCCACCGACCGCGTCTTCGCGCCCGCCGCCCGCGCCCTGCGCAAGGAGCTGAGGCTTGCCGCCCGCGGCCCGGCGGCCCAGCGACGACTCGACGCCCGCACCAAGTGGCCCGTACCGCACGGGTTCTCCCCCACCGTGGTCCCGCGCCCGAAGGACTGGCGGCCGGGGCTCGACGTATCGGGCTACTGGTGGCCGCACCCGCAGCCCGGCTGGCGGCCGGACGCACGGTCACCGACTTCCTGAGCAACGGTCCGCCGCCCGTGTTCGTGGGGTTCGGCAGCCTGGTCGTCGCCGACTCGGAGCGGCTCGGGGCGCTGACGCGTGACGCCCTGCGGCAAGCGGGAGTCAGGGGCGTGGTCCAGGAGGGCTGGACGGGGCTGTCGGTCGGCGACGACGACGTGCTCACGGTGGGCGAGGTGCCCCACCACTGGCTGTTCCCGCGGATGGCGGCGGTGGTCCACCACGCGGGCGCCGGAACCATGGCCGCCGGGCTGCGGGCGGGGGTGCCGGCCGTGCCGGTGCCCGCGCAACTGGACGCGGGGTTCTGGTCGTCACGGCTGACCGCGCTGGGCGTCGGCCCCGGTCCCGTACCCCTGCGCTCGCTCAGCGCCCACCGGCTGGCGGCGGCGCTGCGGGAGGCCGTCGCACAACCGGCCTTCCGGGACCGGGCCCGGGCGCTCGCTGCCCGTATCCACGCCGAGGACGGCGCCGCGGCCGTGGTGGCGGCCGTGGGGCGGCTGGCGGGGGGCGAAACGGTAAACGGTAGGGAGGAGGGCCGCTTTCGCCTCTCCCGGGAACACCGTCACGGGTCTCCGGTGGACCTCACGACGCCCGGGCGTCCGTTCCCCCGCGGGGAGCGGGCGCCCGGGCTTTCGCGGTTCAGGGACTCAGCAGGTCCGGAAGCTTCAGAGGCTTCAGAACGTGAGGTTCCAGCTGTCGATGCGGCCGGTGTCCCCGTTGGCGTTGTCGTTCACCCGGAGCCTCCAGGTGCCGTTGGCCACCCGTGCGGAGGCGTCGACGGTGTACGTCTGGTGAATGTCGTCCGCGCTGCCGCCGGCGTGGTTGTGCAGGGTGTACACGGTGCCGTCGGGGGCGACGAGGTCGACCTTCAGGTCACCGATGTAGGTGTGCACGATGTTCACACCCACCTTGAGCGCGGCCGGGGCGTTGCCGGTCACACCGGTGACCGCCAGCGGGCTCTCCACGGTGGTGTTGTCGTTGACGGCGACATCCGCCGTGTTCTCGAAGTACCGGCCCGGCGGGACGGTGGCGCCGACCGCCTTGAGCGCGTCCACCTGGCCCTCGCCGAAGAACGCGTTCTTGGCGGTGGTGCCGGTGCACCGGCTGTCCGACGGGCAGGCGACGTCGTTGGCCTGGACGGCCAGCTTGTCGCGCAGCTGCGCCGGAGTGATGCCCGGGTTGGCGCTCGCCAGGAGCGCGGCCACACCCACGACGTGCGGCGAGGCCATCGATGTACCGCTCTTGGTGCCGTACTTGCCGCCCGGCAGGGTGGAGTACACACCGCCTGAGCCGTCGCCGCCCGGGGCCGCGACGTCGATGACACCGTTGCCGAAGTTGGAGTACGACGCCTTCACATTGCCGCTGCCCATCGCCGAGACCGTGACGACGCCCGGCAGTTCGGTCGGGATGTCGAGGCAGGCGTTGGTGATGCGGCGGGTGGTCGGCGTCGAGTCGTTGGGGCTCTCGCTGTCGGTCGTCTTGTTCGCCAGGTCGTAGTTGGAGTTGCCCGCGGCGGCGACCTGGAGGGAGCCCTTGCCCTCGGCGTACTCCTGGGCGCGGCGCACGCCCTCGATGATGGCGGCCTGGTCGGCGTTGTCCGGGCAGTTGAACTGCCACGGGTCGGTGTAGTAGCTGTTGTTGGTGACCTTGAAGCCGTGGTCACCGGCCCACACCAGTCCGCAGACGGTGTTCTCGGCGTAGAAGAGCGTCGAGGTCGGCTCGGCGAGGCGGACCGAGGCGATCTTCACGCCCGGTGCGACGCCGACGACGCCCTTGCCGTTCCTGGCGGCGGCGATCGTGCCCGCGACGTGCGTGCCGTGGCTGTCCACGTCCCGCCAGGCGCCGGTGCGGGTGTCCGGCTTGCCGTAGGCGCAGGAGACCGAGTCGGCGGCGTCGAAGTTGGGCGCGATGTCCTGGTGCTGGTCGTCCACGCCGGTGTCGAGGATGCCCACCTTGACGGAGGCGGATCCGGTGGAGACGGCCCAGGCCTGGTCGGCCTTGATCTGGCTCATGTCCCAGCGGACCGGCTCGCCGGCGGGGGTGGTCGACTGCGCGGGGTTGGCCGGCAGCGCCGGGTTGTAGGCGTCGGCCGGGACGTCCGAGGTGCGGGTGGCACCGACCTGCTGGACCCCGCTGACGCCCCGCATGGTGGTGGCGAAGGTGCCGGAGGCGGAGTGGGCGACGATGACGCCGATCGCGTCGAAGTACGAGAAGACCGTGCCGCCGTTGGCGGTGACGGCCGAGCGCACCGCCGAGGTGTCACCGGGTGCGGTGATGACCAGGTAGGCACGGGTGCCGGCGACCCAGGCCGCGCTCCGGGCCGTGACCGGCGCGGCCGCGTGGGCCGGGGCGGCGGCAGCCGGGGCGACGGGCTGGGTGCTCGCGAGGGCGGGAGCCGCGAAGGTCAGCGCGGCTCCGAGGGCGGCGGCGCCGACCAGGAAACGTCTGGGGCGTCTGGATATGGGGGGTATCAATGCGTCCTCCGATGACCCGACAGGTACGGGTGGCACCTACCGGGTCGTACGAAACGAGTGGTGGACGCAAGATGTCAGATGATCACCCGGGGAGGGAAGTACCTTTCACGGTAAGGGAGTTCCGGCGGGGCCGCCGAAACGTGCCGGAAACATGATCGTTGCCGATACGTACGTCGGGTGAGCAGGGCAGACGGTCAGAGCGCGTGCCCGGTCGTCGCGTCGACGTGGGCGGGCACCTCGTCGTGGCGGTCGCCCACCGAGAGGGTCCCACTGGGCTCGAACACGAGGATCGAGGCACCGGACGGCGAGGACGGTTTGTGCTCGGTGCCGCGCGGGACGGTGAAGACCGAGCCGGTGGCCAGGGTCACGGTCCGCTCGCCGCCGGCCTCCCGCAGGGAGATGTCCAACTCCCCGTCGAGCACCAGGAAGAACTCGTCGGTGTGGTCGTGGGCGTGCCAGACGTGCTCGCCCCCGACCTTGGCGACGCGTACGTCGTAGTCGTTGACGCGGGTGACGATGCGGGGGCTCCACAGGGCGTCGAAGGAGGCCAGGGCCTGGTGCAGGGCGAGGGGTTCGTTGCTCATGACCTCATCCTCGGCCGTGGTGCTCCGCCCCCGCGAGTGCTAGAAATCGCATATGCCGCAAGATTCCTCGCACGGGCCCCGCGCGTCTCACACCCACCGGGTCGTCGTGATCGTCGACGAGAACTCCAACCCCTTCGAGCTGGCCTGTGTCACCGAGGTGTTCGGCCTGCGCAGGCCCGAACTCGGCCGTGATCTCTACGACTTCGCCCTGTGCGCCCCCGAGCCGTACACCCTGATGCGGGACGGGTTCTTCACGCTCACGGGCGTCGCCGCACTGGACGCGGCCGACACCGCGGACACCCTGATCGTGCCCAACCGGCCGGACACCGACGTGCCCCGGCGCCCCGCGGTCCTCGACGCCGTACGACGTGCGCACGCACGCGGCGCACGCCTGGTGGGGATGTGCAGCGGCGCCTTCACCCTGGCCGAGGCCGGGGTGCTCGACGGGCGCCGCGCCACCGCGCACTGGCAGTGGGCCGACTCGTTCCGGGCCCGCTTCCCCTCGGTCGACCTGCGGCCGGACGTGCTGTTCGTGGACGACGGCGACATCCTCACCTCCGCCGGCAGCGCCGCCGCCCTCGACCTCGGACTGCACCTGGTCCGCCGCGACCACGGCGCAGAGGTGGCCAACTCGGTGAGCCGAAGGCTGGTCTTCGCCGCCCACCGGGACGGCGGGCAGCGGCAGTTCGTGGAGCGGCCCGTCCCCGACACCCCGGACGAGTCGCTGGCGCCGGTGCTCGCCTGGGTCCAGGAGCGGCTCGGCGAACCCCTCACCGTGGCCGACATCGCCACCCGCGCGGCCGTCAGCCCCGCCACCCTGCACCGCCGCTTCCGTGTCCAGCTCGGCACCACCCCGCTGGCCTGGCTCACCGGCGAGCGGGTCGCCCTCGCCTGCCGTCTCATCGAACGCGGTGAACCGCGGCTCGACGTGGTCGCCCGCCGCAGCGGCCTGGGCACCGCCGCCAACCTGCGCGCCCGACTGCGCCGCGAGACGGGCCTGAGCCCCTCGGCGTACCGGCGGCGCTTCGGCCCGGAACCGACGCTCGCGCCACGGTGACCGCGAGCGGGACGGGGCCGCCGGAGGCGGGGAGGTGGAGGCGGGGAGGTGGAGGCGGGGAGGTGGAGGCGGGGAGGTGGAGGCGGGGAGGTGGAGGCGGGGAGGTGGAGGCGGTGCGCCGCAGGCCGGGCCGCGGCCGCAAGGCGAACGCGCGGCTCAGACCGCCGGCCACTTCGCCGTCACGATCACCACCGTGGCGAGGGCGGCCACCGTGCCGCCCGGAGCCATGACCACCGACGGGGTGGCGTGGTCCACGGCCGCGCCACCGGCCAGTGCCCCGAGGGAGATCGTCGCCTGGAACGACGCCGTGAAGGGCACCGCCGCGGCCTCCGGCGCGTGCGGCGCAGCCCGGGCGAACCACACCTGCGCCGGGTCCGTCGAGGTCGGGAGGGTGGTGGCTGTCGTCATGTGGAGGCGGTCCCGTCCCCTAGCCGGTGTACGTCGTTCGCCGACGCCACAGTCCAGCAGCCGCCCCGGGCTCGGGTCCGGCGACTTTGCGACGACTTTCCGACGACAAGGCCGGGGTGGCCGCGGCGGCCAACGGTGTGCGGGGGCGGGGATCGGGCGCATACGGAGTAGCCGCCCGCACATGTGCGCCGCCAGCGTGCGCGCCTGACGGATAGTGGGTGCACCCCGAAGGCCCCGAGGCGATCCGCACATGGTGCGTCACACGCCGTGCGTCAGAGGAGCGGTCATGGCCCGTCGTCCCCCGATCCACCAGCAGCGGCCGGAGCCCATCGGACGCCGTGCGCTGCTCCTGGGCACGGCCGCCTGGTGCGCCTGCGCCGTGGGCTGCTCGGACGGTACGAAGACGCCGAAGGCCACCGGCTCTCCGGCGGGTTCCGGGACAGGGCGACCAATCACCTCGGCTCCAACTCCGGTACCCAGTAAGGGAACAGGGGCGTCCCTGCCCTCGCCCATCCCCTGGCGGCCGGGTCCCAGCGAGGTCACCCCCGCGGCCAAGACCGCCGCCGTCCGCCTCGTCGAAGCGCTCGGGACCTGGCGGGCCGGACAGGGCGATGTACGCGGGGCGGCGGCCCGGGCCGCCGCCCTCGGCATCCCCGCCGCGTCGGCCGCGAAACTCGCCGCCGGGGCCGGGCCGCTGACGCCTTCGGCGGACGAGGCGGTGGTCCACGTGATCGACGCCCAGTACGGCGGGATCCTGTCCGACTCCGCGAGCGTGCTGGTCGTGTGCGAACAGAGCACACGGACCGGCGGGGCCGTCCGCAGCGGTGGAACCACCGTCGACGTGCGGCTCAGCCGCACCTCGAAGGGCTGGCGGGTCACCTCGCTGCACCCCGCGGACCCGGGCCCCGCGGGGCCCCTCGGCGCGTCGGCGAAGGCGGTGCTCGCCCAGCCCCGGATCGAGCTGCCGCCCGCCTCGGCCGCCGACGTGCGCAGCGGGAAGGTGCACGAGAGCGTGCTGCGGGCGATGCTGCGGCTCGCGGGCGACTACCGGATGTCGGTGAGCGTCGTCCGCTCGGGGCACCCGCTCGACGTGTTCGGCACCGACCGCCCCAGCGACCATCCGCCCGGGCGGGCCTTCGACGTCTGGCGCATCGACGGGCACCCGGTGGTCGACCCGGCGACCTCACGCGGGCTGATCACCGGTTTCATGCGCGCCGCGGCCGCGACGGGCTCGTACAACGTCGGCGGCCCGGTCCAGTTGTCGGGCGGCGCGACCGCGAACCAGTTCTTCTCCGACGCCACCCACCACGACCACGTACACATCGGGTTCAGGGCCTGAGCCCCCGGTGCCCCAAGGGCTCAGTATCCCGCGGCCTCGGCCCCCACCGGGGTTCAGCTCGCGCAGTACGTGTCCCGCTGCGGACGCACGCCCGTGGTGAGGAACGTGGTGACCGCGCGGTCGCCGCACGCGTTGCCGTTGTGCAGGTACATGCCGTGGCCGCCGTGGTCGACCGTGACCAGGCGGGCCCGGTCGCCCCACGCCGCACGCATCTTCAGAGCGCCGAAGTACGGCGTCGAGGGGTCCCGCAGGCCCTGGATCATCAGGATGTCGGACGGGCCCTCGTCGGTGAGCCGGACCGGCTTCTCGGCCGGCGCGTCCTTCATGAAGGTGCAGGGCAGAACGTTGACGGGGCTGCCCGCCGTGAGCGGGTGGCGGATCCGGTCGGCCGCGACGGCACGCTCGTACGAGGGGACCGACTTCGGCCAGCTCACGTCGTTGCAGAGCACTCCCACGACGGCCGCGGCCTCCTGGTCGCTCATCGGCTCGGCGAGCGGGCCGGGCAGGACCGGGGTCGCCTTCGGGTCCTGGGCCGCCTTGATGAGCTGCGCCAGCATGGGGAAGGTGCCGTCCGAGTAGAGGGCCATCTGGAGCGCCTGGCGCAGTTGGTTGCCGGTGAGCCGGACACCTTCCTTGGCCGTCTTCCTCGGCTCCGCGTCGAGCTTGGCCGCCAGGGCGATGAACAACGGCCGTACGTCCTCGGCGCGTTCGGCCAGCCGCAGACCCTTGGCCTCCCGGGCCGGGTCCGAGGCCCAGGCCGCGAAGTCCGGGAAGCGGATGTCCGCCGCCGGCGCCATGTTCGCCAGCCAGCCGCGCTCGACGCGCCCCGGGTCGGGGTCGCCGCTGCTGTCGAGCACCCAGCGGTCGGTGTGCTGCGGGAACAGCTGCGCGTACACCGCTCCCACATAGGTCCCGTACGAGACGCCGTACGCCGACAGCTTGCGCTCGCCGAGCGCCTGGCGGAAGCGGTCGATGTCGCGGGCCTCGTTGCGGGAGGTGAAGCTGCGCAGCTCCGGGCCGCCGTTGCGCGCGCAGGCCTCGGCGATGCGGCGGGACCTGGCGACGTTCTCGCTGATGTCGCCGCCGGGTCCCGGCCACGACCGGACGTTCACCATCATGCGGTCGTCGTCGGAGAGTTCACAGCTCGCCGTGGTGCTGGCGCCCACGCCGCGCGGGTCGAAACTGACGATGTCGTAGGCGCCGCCGGTCTCCTTGCGCAGCGCGTCCCCCTGCTCCGCCAACTGCTTCAGCCCGGATCCTCCCGGCCCGCCGGGGATCGCGAGGAGCACCCCGCGCCGCTTGTCCGGGTTCTCGCTGCGCAGCCGGGAGACGGCGATCGTGAGGCTCGGGCCGTGCGGGTCGCCGTAGTCGCGCGGCACGGGCAGCCGGGCACACTCCCGCCCGGTCGCGGCGCCGCCGTCGGCGCAGGGCTTCCAGTCGAGCACGGGCGCCTCGGCACCGGCGGAACGCGCCTGGGCCGCCGGTACGGCGGTGGCGGTCAGGGCCGTGGTGGCGGCCGCGAGGGAGAGGGCGATCGCGAGGCCTCGGTGGCGGTAAGTCGTCATGGGACAAGGGTGGTTGAGCGGGACGCGTGAGCCCATCCGGCAGGCAGCACGGCGGGGGTAGGGCTAGCCCCCCAGCGGCCCGCAGGGGCCGCGTCACATGGTGTGCTTGTGGAGCGCCCCAAGGTAGAACAGACTCCTGTTCAGGGCGGATGTTCAGGGCGGACTCGGGGCCGGGCCGTGGGCACGGGCCTCGCCGCCCGGTATTCAGGGCGCCGTGAACAAGGTGGGAAAGCGCGGTGCCAGCCAGGGTTTGCGGCCCCACGCCAGGACGCGGCCCCGGGCGATGGCCGCGCGGGGCTCGACGCGGCCGAGGGCCATCAGCAGGAACGTGACGGGCTCGATGCGGATGGTGCAGTCCGGGCGGCCCGGCGGCCGCTCCCCGACGGTGGCCGCACCCTCGGTGAACTCCACGCCGAACCGGGCGCCGCCCCACAGACGGACGGTGTACCGCGCGTTGCACCCCTTCGCGGCACCCGCGTCGACCACCCGTGGCATCGCCGCGACCATGAACGGCAGGGTCAGCTCGACGCGCCGCCGGTCGAGCATGTGCGGGCGGCCCACCGCGCGGGCGATGTCGTAGCCGTGGCCGAGCATATGTGTGAGCAGATACGCGCCCAGGGTCGGCAGGTCCATGGTGCCCATCGGGGTGACCAGCGGCCCGGCTCCCCGTTGGCCGGCCGCCTCGGCCGCGTCCAGACAGGCCGTCGCCTGGGCCACGATCATCGCGGCCAGCGGCTCGGCCGCCCGTTCGCCGAACTCGGCGAGGGCGCGCGCGTTGGCCGCCGCGATGCTCCCCGGCGTGCCGTCCCCGTGGACGCGGCCGCCTCCCGCCGCGATCTCGGCCATCAGCTGGTTGGCCTGCGCCAGGTGCGCGGCCGTCTCCCCCAGCGTCCACTGGAGACCCGGTACGGGCACGCTCGTGTCGCGGGCCCCGCGCAACAGCAGGGCGATGTCCTCGGCGGTGCCGCGTATCGCGTCGCCGAGCCCCGGCGGCAGGGGGTTCCCACTCGGCTGGTGTGCGCTCATGGCGCCGGAGCCTGCCCCAGCCCGTGCCGTGTGTCCAGGGCCGGGCGGGGCCGATCACGGTGGCGAAGATCCACGGGTATCGACAGGAGACGCGCTGGTCGTCCACAGTGGCCTCTCGTCCGTCGTGACCGAGCCAGCAGCGCCGAGGAGCCACCGTGACCAAGTGGGCAGGCCGGACCGCCACCGAGATAGCCGAGGCCGTGCGGCAGAAGGTGGTCACACCCCGCGAGGTGGTCGCCGACCACCTGGCCGCGATCGCCGCGCGGAACGGGCGGGTCGGCGCGTTCCGCGTGGTGCGCGCCACCGCCGCCTTGGCGGAGGCGGACGCGGTCGGGGCGCGGACGGACCTGTCCCGGCTGCCGCTCGCCGGGGTTCCCGTGGCCGTCAAGGACAACCTGCCCGTACGCGGCGAGTCGACCCGCAACGGCTCCGCGGCCACCCCGGCGACCCTCGCGGCCGAGGACCACGTCACCGTCGCCCGGCTGCGGGCGGCGGGCGCGGTGGTGGTGGGGCTCACCCACGTACCGGAGTTGTGCGTCTTCGGGACCACGGACGGGGTGCACGGCATCGCCCGCAACCCCTGGGATCCGTCGCGTACGGCGGGCGGCTCCTCCGGGGGCAGCGCGGCCGCGGTCGCGGCGGGTCTGGTGCCGCTCGCGCTCGGCAACGACGGCATGGGTTCCCTGCGGATCCCGGCCGCGCACTGCGGTCTGATCGGCCTCAAGCCGGGCACCGGGCGCGTGCCCTCCGGCCTGGGCGGTGCCTGGTTCGGGATGTCGGAGAACGGCCCGCTGGCGACGACGGCGGCCGACGCACGGCTGATGTTCTCGGTGCTCGCGGGCGAGATGCGGCCCGGCGCCGACGAGCCGGCCGATCCGCCGCGCGCCCTCAGGATCGCGGTTTCCACGCGCAGCCCGATCGCCGGAGTGCGCGTCGGCGGCGCGTACGCCTCGCTCGCCCGCCAGGCGGCCCGGGCGCTCGTGGAGGCCGGGCACCGGGTGTCGGCCGCCCATCCGCCCTATCCCCTCACCTTCGGCACGGTCATCCTGGCCCGCTGGACGGGAGGCACCGCGCAGGACGCCGAGGGGCTCGACCCGCGCCTGCTCACCCCGCGCACCCGGCGGCACGCGGCGATCGGGCGGGCCGCCGGGCGGCTCGGGATGCTGCGCGCGGATCACCGGGGCGCGCTCAACAAGCGGCTCGCGCCCTTCTTCGAGGAGTACGACGTCCTGCTCACGCCCGCCCTGGCCCGTCGCGGCCCGGCGGCCGACGCCTGGCACGAGCGCGGCTGGCTGGCCAACGTCCTGGTCAACACGGCCTGTTCCCCGATGACACCACCGTGGAACCTCTCCGGCCATCCCGCCCTCGCGATGCCGTTCGGCTCGCTGCCGACGGGCCTGCCCGGCTCCGTCCAGCTCGTCGGCCGCCCCGGCTCGGAGCATCAACTCATCGGTGTCGTAGAGCAGTTGGAGCGGGCGCGCCCCTGGAAGCGCATCGCGCCCGCTCCACCCGTCAGGGCCGTGCTTGACTGAGAGCGCACTCCAATTCGTAGCTTCTCCGGCATGACAACGCGCACGACATCTGACACGACCGACACGACTCGCACGACCACTCCTCAGCACAGGATCGGATCCGGGCACGGACCCCGCAGCACCGCACAGGAGGTGCTGGAGGGCATCGACCTCACGGGGAAGCTCGCCCTCGTCACCGGCGGCTACTCGGGCCTCGGCCTGGAGACGACCCGGGCGCTGGCGGCCGCCGGGGCCCATGTGGTGGTGCCCGCACGGCGGCGCGCCGCCGCCCAGGAGGCACTGGCGGGCCTCACCGGCGCCGACGGCGGTGTCGGGCCCGGCGTCGAGGTCGACACCCTGGACCTCTCCGACCTCGACAGCGTCCGCGCCTTCGCCGACCGCTTCCTCGCGTCGGGCCGGGGCATCGACATCATGGTGAACAACGCCGGGGTGATGGCCTGCCCCGAAACCCGGGTCGGGCCGGGCTGGGAGGCGCAGTTCGCGACCAACCACCTCGGCCACTTCGCCCTGGTCAACCACCTCTGGCCGGCGCTGGCGGCGGGCGGGGCGCGGGTGGTGGCGGTGTCCTCGCGGGGCCACCAGCTCTCCGGCATCCGCTGGGACGACGTGCACTTCGCCCGGGGCTACGACAAGTGGCTGGCGTACGGGCAGGCCAAGACGGCCAACGTGCTCTTCGCCGTCCACCTCGACGCCTTGGGACGGGACGCGGGGGTGCGGGCGTTCGCGCTGCACCCCGGCGAGATCCTGACGCCCCTGACGCGCCACGTCTCGCGCGAGGAGATGCTCGACGCGGGGTGGGTCGACGAGGAGGGCAACGTGGCCGACTCGTTCAAGACGCCGGAGCAGGGTGCGGCCACCCAGGCCTGGGCGGCGTCCTCGCCCCGACTGGCGGGCCTGGGCGGTGTCTACTGCGAGGACTGCGACATCGCGGAGCCCGCGGGCCCGGGTGACGACGGCCCCGCCGACGGCGAAGTGCCGCGCGGTGAACTCACCACCGGTGTCAGCGCGCACGCGACGGACCCCGCGCAGGCCGCACGGCTGTGGCGGCTCTCCGCCGAGCTGACCGGGGTCGACGCGTTCGCCGAGAACGCCTGACGCAGGAGTGGGGGCGGTTGGGGGTTGCTCCCGGCACCCCGAACCGCCCCACCGGCGTATACACCGCCCCCACCCCACGGGAACGCCGCTCCCACCCACCTAAATGAAGCTTCAACCGTCCTGTGCCACACGCGAGTTGGCGGGCAGTCAAGGTGACTGGCACCGGGCGCACATGGCATGATCGGCCTTCGCGTTACTCCCGAGTAACGACCCCCCTCCTCCCATCCGAAGGTCACATCCACGTGCGCACGTTCACCACACGCCTCCTGGTGCCCGGCCTGGCCGCCCTGGCCCTCGCCGCCACCGGCTGCTCCTCGACCGGGCACAGCAGTGCGGCGCAGCCGGGCAGCACCGCCACCACCGCGGCGGCCGCCGACGACACGCAGCAGCTCGACGTGGCCGCGGCGCCGCAGGAGGCGTCCGCGCCGACGGCCGTGGCCCGCACCCGTACGGGCAAGGGCCGGCCGGAGAAGTCCTCGCTGAAGGTCGCCTCCTACGACAAGGCGAGCCGACGGGCCGTCATATCCACCGCCCCGCAGCGGCACACCGCCGCGCCCAGCCACTCCCCCGCGCCCGACAAGCCCGTCGCGGTCGGCGATGTCATCGCCAGCGCTCCGGCGCCGGGCGCCCCCAACGGACTGCTCGCCAAGGTCACCGAGGTCGTCGGGAAGACCGGGAGCGGCACCGAGGTGAAGACCGCGTCCACGACGCTGGCCTCGGTCCTCAAGGACGACAAGGCCGACGGCAAGGTCCCGGTCGACCCGTCCTCGGTCAAGGTCGAGCCCCTGATGAAGGGCGTCACCTTCTCCTGGGCCAAGGGCAAGGGCCTCACGTTCGGGCCCAAGGGCGCCAAGCTGCCCCTCGGCAATCTGCGCCTGGACGTGAACGCCGCGGTGGACACCGCCAAGGACGCCCCGGCCTCGGCCGGCGCCTCGGTCTCCGGCTTCGTCCAGCTCGCCCCCGAGGTGGAGTTCTCGTACGACGGCAGCTCCGGCGGCTTCGGACCGCGCTCCGCGTTCCTCGGCATGAGCGGCGACTGGTCCTCGCAGTGGGCGCTCAAGGGCCGCGCCGCCGCGAGCACCGGCGCACCCAAGCGCATTCCCTTCGCCAAGCTGCACAGCGCGCCCGTCATCCAGGTCGGGCCGGTCCCCGTCGTCGTCAACCTCGACCTGACCTGCTACGTCCAGGTCGAGGCCGACGGCCATGTCACGCTCGACGTCCAGCAGGACGTCAAGGGCGACTTCCGCGTCGGCGGCAGCTACACGTCCGGCAAGGGCTGGACCCCGGTCAGCACCTCCGCCGTGCACAGCTCGCCGGTGACGGCCACCGTCACCGCGGCCGGGCGCGTCAAGGGCGCCCTCGGCGCCGAGGCCTCCGTCGGTCTGTACGGGGCCGTCGGCGTCAGCGCCGACTTCGCCCCCTATCTGCGCGGCGAGGCCGACGCCAAGGCGACCGCGTCCACCGACGGCAAGGCGTCCGTCTCCGGTGCCTGGGCCGTCTACGGCGGCCTCGACCTGAGCGGCCAGCTCCACTTCCAGCTGTCTCTGTTCGGCACGCCGGTCATCGAGCGCCGCATCCCGCTCGGCGCCCTCCACCGCGAGTGGCCGCTGGCGAGCGGGCACGCGGAGAGCTAGGGCCTGTCCCCGCCCCCGAAGAGGCGTGAGTGGGGGGGGAGGCGGGGGGGCCGCCGGCCCCCCCCAGTGTGAACACCCCCGGCGGGCGGGGGGGGAGTGAGCCCAGAGGACGCGCCACCCCCCCCCCCCCGCGCGCGGCGGGCACCCCCGGGTGGGGCCGGGGGCGTGGGGGCCGGCGTCGAGCTTGGGCCTGACCCCCCCCCCCATGGGGGGTGTGGGGGCGGGAGGGGGGGGCCCCTCCGGCCCCACTCGTGTGTACACGCCCGGGGCGCGCGGAGTGTCAGAGCACCGTGATGCCGAGCATCCGCGCGCCGCTCTCGCTGCGCGGCCGGTGGCGGCTGCCGGGCGCGAACACCACGTAGGTACCGGCGCCGTGGCGCTCCTCCCCCTCGATCACCTCCCCGCTGAGCACGAAGTAGCGCTCCTCGGTGGCGTGGACGTCGATCTCGGGCCACTCGCTGCCCGGCGCGAAGTCGATCAGCCAGCCGCGCGCGTGCCCGGTGATGCCCACCCTGCGGCGCACGATGCCGGGGGCGACGTCGATCGGCTCCACCTCCTCGACGCGCACGACGGTCTTCAGCGGTCCTGTTCCGGTGATCTCGCTCATGGCACCACTGTGGATCACATCGGATCCTCTCCCCGAGAGTCCGGAAAGACATCTGCGGGTACATTCCTGCCATGGACCGTCACCGTGTCGTGGCCCTGATCAACCCACCGCAGTCGCCCTTCGAACTCGCCTGCGCCGCCGAGGTCTTCGGCGCCGTACGCCCGGATCTCCCCGACGCGTACACCTTCGAGGTGTGCACCGAGCGGCCCGGGCCGGTACCGGCCACCGTCGGCTGCCCGATGCTCGTCGAGGCCGGGATCGGCGCGCTGGAGACGGCGGACACCGTGGTCGTGCCGGGCTGGCAGCCGGTCGGCGGGGCCGTGCCGGAGGCCGTCCTGGAGGCCCTGCGGGCCGCCCACCGGCGCGGCGCCCGGATCGTGTCCATCTGCACGGGCGCCTTCGTCCTCGCCCGCGCCGGGCTGCTCGACGGCCGCCGCGCCACCACCCACTGGCGCCGCACCGACCAGCTCGCCACCGAGCATCCCGAGGTCGAGGTGGACCCGGACGTCCTGTACGTCGACCACGGCGACGTGGCGACCAGCGCCGGGAGCGGGGCCGGGATCGATCTGTGCCTGCACCTCGTGCGGACCGACCACGGCGCGGCCCACGCCGCCCGGATCGCCCGCAGCATGGTCCTGCCGCCGCACCGCGAGGGCAGCCAACTCCAGTACGCGGCCCCGCCCGTGCCCGCCCGGGCCGCCGACGAGTCACTGGCGCCACTGCTCGAATGGGCCGACGCACGCCTGCACACCCCGCTCACCCTCGACCGGCTCGCCGCACACGCGGGGCTCTCCGGCCGCACCCTCGCCCGGCGCTTCAACGGCCAGCTCGGCGTCAGCCCCGGCCAGTGGCTGCTGCGCCGCCGCATCGACGCGGCGCGGGTCCTCCTGGAGGAGACCGGCCTGCCGGTCGAGGCCATCGCCACGCGCGTCGGCCTCGCCTCCGCCGTCAACCTCCGCCGCCGCTTCCGCACCGCGCTCGGGACGACACCGGGCGCCTACCGCCGTACGTTCGGGGAGTCACCGGGCGGATCCTCGGCCCGTGCCGCCCCCTGAACCCGGGGCCTCTCGGCTCCGGCCACCCGGGCGCCGCCCACGAGGTGCGGGCCACCGGCCCCGGGGCGCATTCTTGCTGTATCACCTACCGCGCGGCACGCGGACGAGGGCAGACCGATGACTGAGAGCGCCGAGAACCAGCACTGGGCGCCGGGAAGACTGACCGCACTGCTCACCGGGGCCGTGGCGGAGGCCATGCGCGCCGTCGGCGGCCACGTGGGAGGCGTGTACCTGCGGTCCAGCACACCCGGGCTGCTGCGGCTGGCCGTGCTCTCCGGACTGCCAGGACCGCTGTTCCGCCCCTGGTGGCGTATGCACGTGGACCGGCCGTTCCCGGTGGCCGACGCCCATCGCCTCGGCGTCGAGATCCAGCTCGCCGACCCCACCGAGACCATGCGCCGCTACCCCCAGCTGGCGGCCGGGCTGCCGTTCCGGTTCGGCTCGGTGTACGTGCCCGTGGTGGGGGCGTCGACGGCGTACGGAGTCCTCAGCGTGCTGCGCCCCGCGACACTGGACGCCTCCTCGGCGCCTCTGGACCGCGACCGCCTCACGGAGGCGGCACAGGCCCTGGGCGCCGCCCTCCACGAACTGGAGGCGGACGGCCCCGGGGTCGTCTGGGACGGCGAGCCGCTGTGCGTACAGCCCCCGGCCAACGGCGCTTCCCCGGGGCACGCGGGCCGCGGCACCCCCGGGGACGGCGCGGCCGATCTGCTCCCGGAGGGCGTGTTCACGCTGGACCGCCTCGGGCTGTTCAGCTACGTCAACCCGCGCGCCGCCCTGCTCCTCGGCCACCCGCCCAGCGAACTGCTCGGGCGGTCCCTGTGGCACGCGGTGCCGTGGCTGGAGCAGCCCACGTACGAGGACCATCTGCGCGGCGCGCTGCTGTCGAGGGACCCCGTGCACTTCCAGGTCAGACGCCCGCCGGCACCCGGTGAGGGGCCGGGGTCCGGGGAGCGGTACGGCGACCGGCTCTCGCTGTCCGTCTACCCGGGCCCGAACGGTCTGACGTTCACGGCGGTCCCGCTGGGCCGGGACGCCGGCGCCGCCAGGGCCGCCTCCCTCCCCGGCGGCACCGCCCTCGACGGGCAGGAGCGCGGCGGCCCGCCGTTCGGGCCGCTGACGGCCCCGGCGGCGCTCGCGGACGACCCGGCCGCCCCCGCCGCGGCGGCGAACGGGACGGAAGCCCTCTACCCGCCCGTCTTCCTCGCCCTGGCGCTGAGCGAGGCGGTCACCGCCCGCCAGGTCTCGGCCGTGGTGATGCAGGAACTGCTCCCGGCGTTCGGCGGCCGTCGCCTCGCCATCTATCTGCTCCAGGACCGCCACCTCTACCTCGCCTGGGAGAGCGGCTTCCCCAAAGGCTTCCTGGACCCCTTCGACGGGGTCGCGCTCGACGTACGGCTGCCCGGCGTCGAGACGCTCACCAGTGGCCGCCCGCTCTTCTTCGAGTCCATGCAGCAGCTCGCGGCGGCCTATCCCGGCATCGCCCTCGACGCCGAGGAGGGCGCCCGCGCCTTCCTGCCGCTGATCGCCTCCGGCCGGCCGGTCGGCTCCTGCATCCTCGGCTTCGACCGGCCGCGCGGCTTCAGCCCGCAGGAGCGCACGGTCCTCACCGCGCTCGCCGGGCTCATCGCCCAGGCCCTGGAGCGGGCCCAGCGCTACGACACGGAGGCCGCCCTCGCCCGCGGCCTCCAGGCGGCCCTGCTCCCCCACCGCCTTCCCGTACACCCCCGGGTGGAGACGGCGGGACGGTATCTGCCCGGCACCCAGGGCATGGACGTGGGCGGCGACTGGTACGACGTGGTCGAGGCCGGGGACGGGCTGGCCCTGGTCATCGGCGACGTCCAGGGACACGGCGTGCAGGCCGCGGCCACCATGGGTCAACTGCGCAGCGCGGTACGGGCCTTCGCGCTCGGCGGGCATCCGCCCGAGGAGGTCATGAGCGGCACCAACCGGCTGCTCATCGACCTCGACCCGGGCCAGTTCGCCAGCTGCTGCTACATCAGGCTCGACCCGCTCACCGGCGCCGCCCGGGCCGCCCGCGCCGGACACCCGCAGCCGCTGCTACGCCACCCCGACGGCCGTACCGAGGTCCTGGACCTGCCCGGCGGCGTGGTGCTCGGGGTGGCCCCGGACGCCGTGTACCCGGTGGTGGACCTGTGCCTGGAGCCGGGGGCGGTGCTCGCCCTGTACACCGACGGGCTGGTCGAGCGGCCGGGCAGCGACATCGACGAGGGCATCGAGCGGCTCCGCGCGGCCCTGTCCCGCGCCGCCACCCCCACCCGCCGCACCGGCCCCTCCCTGGGCGGCACCGCGGACCTGCTCATCGAGGAGGCCCGCCAGGCCACGGACCGCCCGGACGACATCGCGCTCCTGCTGACCACCCGCCGCGCCACGCACTGACGCCGGGCGCGGCCCCTTCCGGGCACCGTGACCTTCGCCGCAAACCGTGCCTCCCCGTTGTGGACCGGCCCGGGGAGCTGATCAAGTACGTACGACATCACGTACGAGCGCGCCGCGAAGCCGCTCCACCGCGCGCAAGACCAGGAGAACACCCCATGACGACCGGGTACTTCACGTCCGTGGACGATGTCTCCGCGCGCCTCGCCGAGACCGGCTATCTGGCGTCCCAGGCCGTCGCCACCACCGTCTTCCTCGCCGACCGGCTCGGCAAGCCGCTGCTCGTCGAGGGACCGGCGGGCGTCGGCAAGACGGAGCTGGCCAAGGCGGTCGCCCAGGTCGCGGGCGCCGAGCTCATCCGGCTCCAGTGCTACGAAGGCGTCGACGAGTCCCGCGCGCTGTACGAGTGGAACCACGCCAAGCAGCTGCTGCGCATCACCGCGGGCCGCGACGAGTCGTGGGACGAGACGCGCACGGACATCTTCGGCGAGGAGTTCCTGCTCTCCCGCCCCCTGCTCACGGCCATTCGCGGCAGCGACCCCAAGGTCCTCCTGATCGACGAGATCGACAAGGCGGACGTGGAGGTCGAGGGGCTGCTCCTGGAGATACTCAGCGACTTCCAGGTCACCGTGCCGGAGCTGGGCACGATCACGGCGACGCGCCGCCCGTTCGTGGTGCTCACCTCCAACGCGAGCCGCGAGCTCTCCGAGGCCCTGCGCCGCCGCTGCCTCTTCCTCCACATCGGCTTCCCCGAGGAGGAGTTGGAGCGCCGGATCGTACGGATGAAGGTGCCCGGGCTAGACGAGGCGCTCGCCGCGTCCGTGGTGCGGGTGGTCGGGGCGCTGCGGGCGATGGACCTGCGCAAGGCGCCCTCGGTCTCGGAGACGGTCGACTGGGCCCGTACGCTGCTGGCGCTCGGCGCCGCCACGCTCGACGAGAACGTCGTGCGCGACAGCCTCGGCGTCCTCCTCAAGCACCAGGACGACCTGCTGAAGGCCGCCGCCAAACTCGACCTGGACGCCGTGTGACCGCGCTCCCCGACCGCCTCACCGAGCTGGTCCGGACGCTGCGGACGCACGGGCTGCGGATCGGCCCGGGCGAGACCGTCGACGCCGCGGCCGCCCTGGAGGTGCTCGGCTTCGCCGACCGCGAGCGGATGCGGGAGGGGCTGGCCGCCGCGCTGCTCCACCACGAGGGACAGCGGGCGGTCTTCGACCCCGTCTTCGACCTGTACTTCCCGCTCCGCGTCGGCGCGCCGGCCACACCGGGCGGCGACACGGCGGACCTGCGCGAGCGGCTGGCCGCCGCGCTGGCCGCCAACGACCAGGCGGCGCTGGGCCAGTTGGCGGCCGAGGCCGTGGACAGCCTCGGCGGATACGGCGCCTCACCCGGCTCGGACGGCTTCTCCGCACACCAGACGCTCGACCGGCTGCGGCCCCAGACACTGCTCGCTCGGGTACGGGCCACACTCGCCCAGGGCGCCCGGGGCGCCGCCTTCACCGACCGGCTGACCGACGACGAGATCCGCCGCCGCATCCAGGGGTTCCGCGAGCGGGTGGGCACCGAGGCGCGCCGCCGGGTCGCGGAGCGGCGCGGCGCCGACGAGATCGCCCGCCGGGCCCTGCGGCCCACCGCCGACCGGGTCGACTTCCTCGTGGCGGGCCGCGCCCAACTCGACGAGCTGCGCAGGTCGGTGCATCCACTGGCGCGCAAACTGGCCACCCGGCTCGCGGCGCGGCGCCGACGCGCGGCCCGCGGGCGGATCGATCTGCGCCGCACCCTGCGCGGCTCGCTGTCGACCGGCGGCGTCCCCATGCGCCCGGTGCTGCGCCGCCGCCGTCCCGTACGCCCCGAGCTGGTGCTGCTCTGCGATGTGTCCGGCTCGGTCGCGGGCTTCGCCAACTTCACGATGCTGCTCGTCCAGGCGCTCCACGACCAGTTCAGCAAGGTGCGGGTGTTCGCGTTCGTCAACCGCGTGGACGAGGTCACCGGGCTGCTGCGCAAGGGTGCGGCGGACCCGGCGGGCCTCGGTGACCGCATCGCGGGCGAGGCGGCGGTGACCGGCTGGCACGGCAGCAGCGACTACGGCACCTCGCTCGGGGAGTTCGCCGAGCGCCATCTCGACGCGGTCGGCCCGCGCACCGCCGTCTTCGTCCTGGGGGATGCCCGCACCAACATGGCCGACCCGAACCTGCCCGCCCTGCGCCGCATCGCGGAGCGCGCCCGCCGGGTCTACTGGCTCAACCCCGAACCGGCGTCCCAGTGGTCGACCGGGGATTCGGCCGCGCTCGCCTACGCCCAACTGGTCGAGATGCACGTGTGCCGCAACGCGCACCAGCTCGGCGGCCTCGTCGCACGGCTGCTGCCGGTGTGACGGGCCGCCGGACAAGCCCTAACCGTGGGCGGGTTCGATGTTCTGGTTGGCGTGGAAGAGGTTGTGCGGGTCGTAGGCGCGCTTGACCGCGGCAAGGCGGTCGTACTGGTCGCGGTAGGTGGCCCTGACCCGCTCCTGGCCCTCGCCGACGCCGATGAAGTTCACGTAACTGCCGCCCATGGAGTGCGGCTGCAGCTCCTCCCAGTAGTCCACGCACCACTGCTTGACGGTCTCGGCGTTGGCCGGGTCGGGGTCGATGCCGCCGATGACCCCGGACCAGACGGCGTCCCGGTAGCCCCAGGCGGTGTCGCCCGGCTTGACCCGGTGGGCGGCGCCGTCGACCGGGTACAGGTGCATGGTGGAGAGGTCGGTGGGGATGCCCTCGGCGTACTTGGCGTGGACGTCGATGGCCCCGTCGGTGATGCGGTCGAAGAACGCGCCGCGCCAGTACCACTGCAGGCCCTTGGGGATCAGCTCGTCGAACATGCTCTGCACCATCGGGTACGGCATGGGCGCCGTGAAGTGGAAGGCGGGCGGGCCGGGTTCGCCGACCGGCTCGAAGACCTTCTCGGCCTCGTCCGGGTCGCCGGTCCAGCACCACACCACGCCGCACATCTTCTGCCCGTGGATCTCCTCCGGGAACGGCGGCCCCGGCGGGACGACGAGCACCGCGAAGAACCCGTTCAGGTCCTCGGGCGCCTGCGGCAGGAACTCGCGGTACCACCGCAGCACGTCACCGATGCGGTCGAGCGTCCAGAGGGTGACGCCGAGCACCACGGTGTGCACCGGGTGCAACGAGAAGGTGAAGGCGGTGACGACGCCGAAGTTCCCACCGCCGCCGCGCAGCGCCCAGAACAGGTCCGGGTGGCTGCGCTCGTTGGTGGTGACGAAGCTGCCGTCCGCGAGCACCACGTCGGCCGCCAGCAGGTTGTCGATGGTCAGGCCGTACTTGCGGGTCAGATGGCCGTGGCCGCCGCCGAGGGTCAGCCCGCCGACGCCGGTCGTCGACATGATGCCGGCCGGGGTGGCCAGGCCGAACGCGTGGGCGGCGTGGTCCAGGTCGCCCATCAGGGAGCCGCCGCCGACCTGGGCGATCTCCGCCGAGGGGTCGACGCGTGCCCAGCGCATGGGCGACAGGTCGAGGGTGACCCCGTCGTCCACCAGGCACAGGCCCGGGCCGCTGTGCCCGCCGCCGCGGACGGCGAGTTCGAGGCCGTGGTCGCGGACGAAGTCGACCGCGTCGATGACGTCGCCCGCGTCCGCGCACCGGACGACCGCGGCGGGCCGCCGGTCGATCATCGCGTTGTAGATCGTGCGGGCTTCGGTGTACTCCGGGTCCTGCGGGCCGATGACCGGACCGCGCAGTACGGTCCGCATCGCCTCCAGCGTCGTGCCGTCCATGGCGATCTCCTAGCAGCGGCACGGTACGGTCCGTGGACCCGCCCGGCCCTTCCCCTGCTGGGCCGCCGGTGGGTTCGTGCACGCCGGTGCCCCGGCGTCCCCACCGGTCTCGGCCGTGAACGGGCGCCACAGGGCTGACACCTCAAGCGTCTCGCCGCGAGCGGAGACTCGCAATCCCCGGCCCGCCCCGGCCCCGGAGATGACCGGGCCCGGTCGCGGGCGCACGATGGGTTCATGGACGGCCGTATCGGTGACATCAGTACGCCGGGGCGTCTGGCCGGCCCGGCGGAGGGCATCAGCCCCGAGGAACTCGCCCTGGCGGCCCGCAACCACGGGCTGCCCCTGGAGGCCCTGCGCTACGACGTCACCCCGCCCGGACTGCACTACGTACTGGTCCACTACGACATCCCGTACGCCGACGCGGACGACTGGGAGCTCACCGTAGGCGGCCGGGTGCGCACCGCGCTCACCCTGGACCTGGCGGCCCTGCGCGCCTTCCCGGCGGCCACACACCGGGTGACCATGGAGTGCGCGGGCAACGGCCGGGCCCGGCTCGCCCCGCGTCCCGTCAGCCAGCCGTGGCTGGTCGAGGGGGTGGGGACCGCGGAGTGGACCGGGGTGCCGCTGCGCACGCTGCTCGCCGAGGCGGGGGTGGAGCGGGACGCCGTCGAGGCGGTCTTCACCGGCGCGGACCACGGCGTCGAGCGCGGGGTGGAGCAGGACTACCAGCGCAGTCTGCCGGTGACGGACGCGGTCGGCCGGGATCCCGAGGTGCTGGTGGCGTACGAGATGAACGGCGCCCCGCTGCCGCCGCAGCACGGCCACCCGCTGCGGCTCGTGGTCCCCGGGTGGTACGGCATGGCGCACGTGAAGTGGCTGCGCGCCATCACGCTCACCGCGACCCCCTTCACCGGCTTCCAGCAGCAAGTCGCCTACCGCTACCGGCAGTCCGCCGACGATCCCGGTGATCCGGTCACCCTGATCGCCCCGCGCGCGCTGATGGTCCCGCCCGGCTTCCCGGACTTCATGTCCCGCACGCGGGTCGTACGCCCCGGCCGGATCCTGCTGGAGGGCCGGGCCTGGTCGGGGCGGGCGCCCGTCACCCGCGTCGAGGTGAGCACGGACGACGGGCACAGCTGGTACGAGGCCGAACTCGCCCCGGCGGACGGCCACGACTGGGCCTGGCGCCGCTGGCGGGCGCCCTGGACGGCCACCCCCGGCAGCCACGTCCTGAGCGTCCGCGCCACCGACGCCGAAGGCGCCACCCAGCCGCTCGCCCAGCCCTGGAACCGCGGCGGCTTCGCCAACAACGTCGTCCAGCGGGTCGGTGTGTTCTGCCCGCGGGACGGCTGAGCCGCAAGGCAGGTGCGCTCAGGAGGGCTTGGCGGCCGAGAGCGCCGTGACCTTCACGGTGTTGTCGCACTCGGCGATCACGCCGTCGTCCAGGGCGGTCTGATGACGCCCGGCACCCGGCACCCCGAGGACGAGCGTCGGGTACGAGACCGGCTCGGCACCGGACGCGCAGATCCCGTCGGCCTCGCCCTGGACCTGGACGAAGGTGAGCTTCGTCCAGGCGTGGGCGCCGGGGGCGAGCGTGACCGTGGAGGCGGTGCCGGTGTGGGTGGCGGCGAGGGGGACGTTGTGGTCCGGTGAGCCGTTGCCCGCGCCGCCCACGGTGACGAACCCCTTCACCGTGCAGGGGTGCGCGGAGGTGTTGGCGAACCCGACGACCGCCGCGCCCGTGCCCGTACCCGGCGGGCGGTTGGCCGCCTGGTGGGCCGGGGTGACCTTCAGGTCGCTGATCCCGCACTTGGGGGCCGCGTGCTTGGGCTTGGCGGTGCCCGCCGGGGCCGTGGGGGCCTTCGCGGTGGGTGCGGTGGTGTGCGGTGTGGCCTGGGCGCTCGGAATAACGGGGGACGCGGCCCCCGTGTCGGGCCCCTTGCCGCCGCCCGGCTCACAGCCGACCACCAGCACACCGGCCACCACGGCCGTCGCCGCCACCGTCATCGCCCGACGCATGTGTGAGTAGTCCATGACTCCCCCGAGGGTATGGCCGGTACACCCCGGCGCTCGCCGTACAACACACCGCGGCGGCCGCAATGGTTCACACGTATGGGCGGGTGTGGCACGACGGTTACAAACCACCGTCCAACACCGCCGAAAGCGGCACATCCGCCACCTCGGCGGCGGGACGCGACAGATACAGCGCGGTGTGGAAGCAGCCGTCGCTCTCCTTGCCCCGGGGGTCCTCACCGGCCGCGGTCACCGCGTCCACGGCGTAGCGCCGCTCCTGTTCATCGGTGAAGCGGCGCTGCGGGAAGGTGGGGGCGGTCAGCCTCTCGGTGACCAGGCCGTGGGCGGCCAGGCTGTGCGCGATGCCCCGGTAGGAGCCGGTGCGCAGCACGAACGCCGCCACCCACACGGGGCCCTCGATGCTCGCGAGGAGCGGTGCGAAGGTACGGGCGGAGAGGAAGCTGGCTCCGCCGGTGACGGTGATCAGGCGGGTGTGCCGTACGGCCCGGAGCAGCGCCCGGCTCGGCGGCGCCGCCTCCAGGTTCTCGGCGAAGCCCTCGTCGAGCAATCCGACCGCCTGCGCGTAGGAGACGGCGTGCCCGGCCATGTCGAGCCCGATGACGCGCGCCGCGTCGGGGCGGCGGTGGGCCGCGTAGAAGGAGCGGTCGCGCTGCTTCAGCTCGGCGGTGGTGAGTGCGGCGGTGCGCGCCGAGGCGTAGTGCTCGTACAAGTCCTCCAGGGTCAGGTCGTGGTGGAGGAGGGCGGCGTTGACGCCGTACGAACAGCAGAGGTCGAGCACGGTCGCCGGGCCCTGCTCGCGCCCGGCGGCCGTACGTGCGGCGAGCAGGCGCCGGAACACGCGCTGGGCGTGGTGGGGTGTCCGGTATCCCCAGGGGCGCAGCGCGCGGAAGTAGGCGCGCGGGTCCGGCTGGTCGTAGGCGTCGTCGAAGCGTGTCATCCCCTGGCTGCCGGAGTGCGCCGTACGCGACACGTCGTCCCCTGCGGGAACCTGGCCCTTCGGCTGTGCCTCGGTCATGACCGCCGCCCTTCCCCGCGCGCCGCCGTGGTGCGCCAAGCCATACGTAACGTGGCGCGCGGGCGGCGGGGAAGGGCGCGAATCCGCCAGGGCAGGCGCCGGTCTCCGCCGTGTCAGCGGAACGCCACCACCACCGCACCCCACTGGGCCGTCGTGGTGCCCGTCGCCGCGCACGACGGGTCCGCCGGGGCGACGCGGTAGGCGCCGGACAGACGGTAGGACGACAGCCTCAGCACGGGCAGCGCGCTCCACTCGGTCGAGTAGACGGGCGCGGTACCGCTGTTGGTGCCCACGGCGGCCACCACCAGGTCACCGGGCGCGCACTCCACCCTGCTGTGGCTGGTGGTGAAGGCGGTGCCACCGGCCTCGCCGTGGGCTTCCGCCCGGGCCACGACCGTGCTGACGCCCCGGAACTCGTCGACCGCGATGTGGTACTTGCTGGCGCTCGGGTACACCACCCGGATCGAGTCGGCGGTGGTGAGCGCGTGCACGTGGAAGCCTGCCAGGAGCAGGGTGCGGTGCCTGCGGGTGTCGGTGACCTCGCCCGCGACGCGGAACCGGTCCCCCTGGGTGTCGGTCACCGTGACGGGGCCGGGGCAGGTGCTGGTCAGCATGACGCTGACGATCAGCGCGTCCCCGCCGGTCACCGGAGAGGTCACCGGGAGGTCGACGTCCGTGTCGGAGAGGATCTGCGCGTCGGATGCGGGGCGGCCCACCCAGGCGGGGCGCGCCCGCACCACACGCGCCGGAGAACCGCTGGAGGGCGACCGACCGGGGTCGGCGGAGGCGGGCAGCCGGGGATCGGCCGAGACGGGCAGGCCGGGGTCGGCGCTCCGCGACGCGGTGGCGGGCGGACAGGTCTCGGCCTCCACGGGACCGCCCCCTCCCGGCGAACCGCCCGCCGAGCCGACGAGCCCGAACACGGCCACGGCCCCGAGCACGGCGCCGACCCCCAGCAGGCTGCCGTGCATCAGCGCACGGCGCCCGGGACGGATCCGCGCGCGGGGTACGGCGGACACCTCGGGCTCGGCCGCACCCGCTTGCTGAACCTCTCCTTCGGGGGGCTCGGCGGGCTGCTCTGCGGCCTCCGGTTCCGGTTCCCCGTCACCGCCCGCACTTTTGGCCGAATCGAGCCGGATGCGCGTCCACGCGTCCTTCCAACTCGCCAGCGCTTCTCCCCGTACGCCGAACGCCCGCAGCAGCGCCTGCACCCGGTCCCACGGCGGCAGCGACGGACGCTCGTCGTTCAGCGCATGGGCGATGGTCGTCCTCGGCAGCCCGGTGCGCCGCTGCAACTCGCGCAGGGACAGGCTCTCCACCGCCTTGAGCGCCCGCAGCGCCCCGACGAACTCCCCGACCGTGCCCAGCGCCCCCGGATCCGGCAGACCGCCGCCGTCCGGTCCCGGTCTGTCACTCTCGATGCTCGTCATGACTCCCCCATCGGCCTCGGACCCGCGGCCGGTTCGACCGCCGGGCGGCCGGATCGTACGCCGCGCGCCGCCACCGCCGATATGGATCAATCAGCCACGCCCCGCCGCCCCTTGGCGGACGCTGCCGCGAGGAAAACGAACGCCGACGCCCGTCCGTGCCCGGCGGAAACCCGGGCCCGGCATGATCGGAGCGACGACGCAGAAGACCCTCACCCTGGAGGACGACCATGCCGTTCCAGCCCGACCGACTCTCCGTTCCGCTCGTCCAGGCGCCGATGGCGGGCGGCGCCTCCACCCCCGAACTGGCCGCCGCCGTGAGCGAAGTGGGCGGACTCGGCTTCCTGGCCGCCGGATACCGCACCGCGCATGGCATGCGGGAGCAGATCGTCCGGACCCGGGAGCTGACGGGCGGCCCGTTCGGGGTCAACCTCTTCGTGCCGGGTCCCCCGGCCCCGTCGAGCGCCGAGGCGGTGGGCGCCTACCGTGCGGAGCTCCTCGCCGACGCCGCCGAGTACGGCATCACCCTGCCCGTGCCGACCGACGAGGGCGACGACGACGGGTGGGACGAGAAGCTCGACGTCCTGGTGCGCGAGTCCGTGCCGGTGGTGTCCTTCACCTTCGGGCTGCCCGACGCGTCCGTCGTCGAGGCGCTGCACCGGGCGGGCAGCCATCTGATCGGGACCGTCACCACCGTCGCCGAGGCGGAGGCGGCCGAGGCCCGCGGGGTGGACGCGCTCTGCCTCCAGGGCCCGGACGCGGGCGGCCACCGGGCCACCCACGACGCCCGGGCCGAGCCGTCGGACCTGCCGCTGCCCGACCTGCTGGCGGCCGTCCGTGAACGTGTGCGGATCCCCCTGATCGCGGCGGGCGGCCTCGGCACCGGGGAGGACATCGCCGCGGTGCTGGCGGCCGGCGCCGTCGCCGCGCAGCTCGGCACCGTATATCTGCGCACCCACGAGTCGGGGGCCTCGCGGACCCACCAGGACGCCCTGGTCGACCCGCGCTTCGACCGCACCGTGGTCACGCGCGCGTTCTCCGGACGGCCCGCGCGGGGCCTGCGCAACCGGTTCATCGACGCGCACGACGCGAGCGCCCCCGGCGCGTATCCGCAGGTGCACCACCTCACCAAGGGGCTGCGCGCCGCCGCGGCCAAGGCCGGGGACGCGGACCGGCTCCATCTGTGGGCGGGCAGCCGCTTCCGCCTCGCCCGGGCCGTACCGGCGGCCGCCCTCACCCGCGACCTGTGGGAGGCGACCCGGGCGGCCGCCATGTGATCCGCTCCCCCGTTGTCCGCGCACGTTTGACAGGTCCTCGTCGCGGACACCATGATTCCACTAGTCAACTAGTGGAATCATGGAAAGGGGGGGTGGCGCGTGCGCGACCTGACCGCTCCTGGCGCGGCCGACACCCGGTGGGCCCTGGAAGCACGTGGGCTGGGGAGGAAATACCGACGGGGCTGGGCCCTGCGGGACTGCACCTTCCGGATTCCGGCCGGGCGCATCTGCGGCCTCGTGGGACCCAACGGCGCCGGAAAGAGCACCCTGCTCAATCTGGCCACCCGGCTCGTCGAGCCGAGCGCCGGGGAGCTGCGGATCTTCGGCACCCCGGCCGACTCTCCCGCCGCCCTGCCCCGGTACGCGTATCTCGCCCAGGACAAGCCGATGTTCAAGCGGTTCACCGTGGCCGAGTCGCTGCGCCTGGGCCAGGAGCTCAACCCGGGCTGGGACCAGGCGGCGGCCGAGCGCATCGTGCACGCCGGGCGGATCCCGATGGACGCCCGGATCGGCACCCTGTCGGGCGGCCAGCGCACCCGCGTGGCCTTCGCGCTCGCCTTCGGCAAGCGGCCCGAACTGCTGCTCCTGGACGAGCCGATGGCCGATCTCGACCCGGTCGCCCGCGACGAGCTGAGCTCGCTGCTGATGTCCGAGGCCGTCGAGCGCGGCACCACGGTCCTGATGTCCTCCCACATGCTCAGCGAGCTTGAGCACATGTGCGACTACCTCCTCGTCCTCGCCGACGGCCGGGTCCGGATGGCCGGTGAGACCGACGAGCTGGTGCCGATGCACACCCTGGTCACGGGGGTCACCACGGACCAGGGCCTGCCCCTCGCGCTGAGCACCCACACGGTGATCGAATCCCGCACCGCGGGACGGCAGTTCACCGCGATGGTGCGCACCGAGGGCCCGCTGACCGGCGACTGGCAGCTCGCCGAGCCCAGCATGGAAGAGGTGCTGCTCGCCTACCTCCGCAACCCCGAGGCGCCCGCGCTGCTTTCCCCGGCCGCCGCTCCCGGCCACCAAGAGGAGTACGCCGTATGAGCACGCTCACCCGCCCCGCCGTCGCCGAAGAACCGGCCCGCACCAAGCCCAGGAGGCTGCGCGGACTGCTCTGGCTCGTGACACGCCAGCACCGGGCCGTCCTCTTCGCCTGCGCGGCGGCCATCGCCCTCGGCTCGGCCTGGATCATCTACCAGCGCGGAGTCATGCTGGACGACGCACACGCCGCCGGCTGGCCCTCCACCCCTGTCGACGAGATCGACGGCGCCCTGCGCCTGCGGCTGGAGAACAGCTTCGAGGGCATCGCGCGCTACGTGGGGTATCTCCCGCTGCTCTTCGGTGTCTTCCTCGGCGCCCCGCTCCTCGCCTCGGACCAGGAGAACGGCACGGCGCGGCTGGTCACCACCCAGTCGGTGCCCCGGACACACTGGCTGCTGTGGAAGCTCGGCTTCGCCGTGGTGCTCGTCGCGGTGACCACCGCGGTCCTGGGCACGCTGCTGACCTGGTACTGGCACGCCGCCCGGCCGTTCGTCTCCACCGACTGGCTCGACGCGTCGATCTTCGACAACACAGGCCCCGTACTGCTCACGACAGCGCTGTTCACCACCTCGCTCGGCATCGTCATCGGCGCACTGGTGCGCCGTGCGGTGACCGCGATGACGCTCACCTTCTTCGGCGCGTTCGCCTTCTCGGTGGCCTTCGACTACCTCAAGCCGCACCTCGCCACACCCCGGCGGGTCGCGTTCCCCCTGGACGGCGACCACCCGGCGGTGCTCAACGGCTCGGTCCAGGTGGACCAGTGGATCGGCACCGCCTCGGGCAAGCTGTACGGGTGGGGTACCTGCGTCAGTGACGCCGACTCCGATGCCTGCCGCGCCCGTAAGGGCATCGTCAACTCGGTGTGGGACTACTTCGGTTACGACCAGATGGCCACCTTGCAGTGGACCGCGGCCGCTCTGCTGGCCGTGGCGACCGGGGCCCTGCTCGCACTGGCCGTGTGGCGGACCCGCCGCCAGGCGTTCTAGGGCCTGTCCGGCCCGGGGCGGGAAACCGCCGGGCATAGGCTGTACGCCACCGTACGAAGGGTGGAGCACCCGGGTGTCGAGGCCCGGGACTCGCACCCACCGGACACCCACGACGCGAAGGAGGCAGGTGCGATGGTCGTGTTCCGCGTGGACCGCCGCAGCGGTCTGCCCGCCTACCTCCAGATCGTCCACCAGGTGGAGCAGGCGCTGCGCATGGGGGCGCTGGCCGAGGGCGACAAACTACCTACGGCGGCCCAGGTGGCGGCCACCACGAAGGTCAACCCCAACACCACTCTCAAGGCCTACCGCGAGCTGGAGCGCTCCGGGCTGGTCGAAGTGCGCCAGGGGGCGGGGACGTTCATCACCCGCTCGCTGGCCACCCCGCAGACCGCTCCGGAGTCACCGCTGCGCACCCGGCTCGGCGAGTGGCTGCGCGAGGCGCGGGCGGAGGGCCTGAGCGAACACGACGTCACGATGCTGTTCGACGCCCTGCTCACCGAAACCTTCCCGGCGGCGACGGCCACGCACACCCCCGCCCACTGAGCGCCGACCGGCCCCGAGGGCCGGTCGTCGAATTCCCGCCCGCCCCGCGACGCCCGGCACGCCGAGAGCACGCACCAGACGCCGCGGACCGCCCTTCGGGCGACGACGGGAATGTGACGACAGGCCCCAGGCCGAGCGGCGCACCGGTTTATGCCGAGCGGCGTACGCGTGCCGCCTTGCGGGCCTCGGCGAGCTGCTGGGCCTCGGTGGTCCGGCGGCTCCCGCCGGAGCGGCCGGGCCGGCCGGGGGTGGTGCCGATGCCCCGGAACGGGGCCCCGCCGCGCTTGGGGCGCTCGGCCGCCGGCGCGTTGCCGATCGGGACGCCCGACGGGGTCTGCGCGCCGGTGATGCGGTTCAGCTCGGCCTCGCCGGAGCGGACCTGGGTGATCTGCGGCCGGATGCCCGCATCCGCCATCAGCCGGGTCATGTCGCGGCGCTGGTTGGGCGTCACCAGCGTGACGACGCTGCCGGACTCACCGGCACGGGCGGTACGGCCGCCGCGGTGCAGATAGTCCTTGTGGTCGGCGGGCGGGTCGACGTTGACGACCAGGTCGAGGTCGTCGACGTGGATGCCCCGGGCCGCGACGTTGGTCGCCACCAGGGTGGTGACCTGCCCGTCCTTGAACTGGGCCAGGGTGCGCGTGCGCTGCGGCTGCGACTTGCCGCCGTGCAGCGCGGCCGCCCGTACGCCACTGCTCATCAGGTGCTTGGTGAACTGGTCTACGGCGTGCTTGGTGTCGAGGAACATGATCACCCGGCCCTCGCGGGCGGCGATCTCCGTGGCGGTGGCGTACTTGTCGGCGCCGTGCACGTGCAGCAGGTGGTGTTCCATCGTGGTGACCGTGGCCGCCGAGGGGTCGACGGAGTGGACCACCGGGTCGGTCAGGTACTGGCGCACCAGCAGGTCCACATTGCGGTCCAGGGTGGCCGAGAACAGCATCCGCTGCCCGCCGGGGCGCACCAGGTCCAGCAGCTCGGTGACCTGCGGCATGAAGCCCATGTCGGCCATCTGGTCGGCCTCGTCCAGGACGGTGATGTCCACCCGGTCGAGGCGGCAGTCGCGGCGCTCGACGAGGTCCTTGAGACGGCCGGGCGTCGCCACGACGACCTCGGCGCCCGAGCGCAGCGCCCCGGCCTGCCGTCCGATCGACATCCCGCCGACGACGGTGGCGAGGCGCAGCCTCAGCGACCGGGCGTACGGGGTGAGCGCGTCGGTGACCTGCTGGGCCAGCTCGCGGGTGGGGACGAGGATCAGGGCCAGCGGCTGCTTGGAGTCGGCGCGCTTGCCCGCCGTACGGGCCAGGACCGCGAGGCCGAAGGCGAGGGTCTTGCCCGAGCCGGTGCGGCCCCGGCCGAGTACGTCACGGCCCGCGAGCGAGTTCGGCAGCGTGGCCGCCTGGATCGGGAACGGCACCGTCACGCCCTCGCCGGTGAGCGCCGCGAGCAGGGGGGCGGGCATGTCCAGGTCGGCGAAGGCGTCAGCTGCGGGCAGTGCCGGGGTGAGCGTGGTGGGGAGCGCGAACTCGCCCTGCGGGGCGGAGGGGCGCCGGGTGCGGCCGCCCGAGCGGCTCTGCGCCTGTGCCTGGGCCTGGGCGCGGTAGCGGGCGCCGCCGGAGCCGGAGCCGGAGCCCTTGCGGGCGCCGAAGGAGCGGTCATTCGTGCGAGCTGATCGGTTCATACAGAACCTTCCTCGATATGGCACGTATCGAGGAATTCGCGGCGGATATGACTGCCGGGGAATCGCAAGAACGAGCCGAAAGAAAAGACGAAAACGAGCCCGGGTCGGCCGCGACGCTGCGGGCCGTTGCCGGGCCTCGGAATACCTGCCGCGGGCCGGCCCGAGGGGATGACCCCGGCGGGGCGGTGGTGCGCGCGGCGGCGGTACCCGGTGTCATGCACACCGTGGAGTGCCGTCCACGGCGCAGCGGGCACGCACCCCGCGAGGGGCGCATGCCCGGAGACAGCAACGAGCTGGGGCCCGTACACGAAGTGCGGGCCCCAGCTGCGTCATACTTGCGCTTCAGCGACGTCAGGCGGGGACGATGTTCTCCGCCTGGGGGCCCTTCTGGCCCTGCGTGACGTCGAAGGTCACCTTCTGGCCTTCCTGAAGCTCACGGAAGCCCTGGGTGGCGATGTTCGAGTAGTGGGCGAACACGTCCGGGCCGCCACCCTCCTGCTCGATGAAGCCGAAGCCCTTTTCCGAGTTGAACCACTTCACGGTGCCAGTAGCCATGTCATATCTCCTTCGGGGCATTGCCCTGGGATTCACACTGTGTGAATCCCGGCGTCGCCGTGATGATTGCCCCGTCCGGATAACTGCACCGGAAATACAAAAGTGCCGGACGGAAGATACCCGCCCAGGCACTTGAAGTCTTTGGGAACCACAACTGCAACTGGATCAACCGTAGCACGGTGTGGCCGTCCCGTACAGCAAATGCCGACTTCCCCAGCCACGCCCCCGGGAATCCCTGATCCCCCAAGGAAAAATCACTCAACCAGCCCCGAACCTGCCATCCCGGATGTTTGCGTACGTAAAGCTTACTTTCGAGGTACGGGGAGAAGCGGCGGGGTGGCGCGGAGGAGGCGGTGAGGAGGCGGGTGAGGCGCCGGGACGGGCCCCGTACCTGTGCCAGAGTGTGCCCGTGCTCACCGAGGCCCCGCAGCTCCCCTTCTTCACGGCCGACTTCACCTCCCCCGCGCAGTGGGTCGCGGGCCGCTCCTGGGCGTATCCGGACGGCGGCCCGGTCAACCCCGGCGACGACAAGCTCGACCACCTGGTCCCCGACGCCGCGTACAGCCGCACCGGCACGTTCTGGGCGAGGCGCCGCCCCGAGGGCACGTGGAGCACGGGGCTGCTGACCACCGAGGGCAGCGACGAGGACTTCATGGTGCGCGCGGGCGACGTCCTGGAGGCCCGGGTCCGGCTGCCGCACGCCACAGGGGCCTGGCCGGCGATCTGGACCTGGCGGGACGGCGGCCAGGAGGTCGACGTGTTCGAGTACCACCCCGACAACCCCGACCTCCTGGAACTGAGCAACCACGTCCGGGACGCCCACCACTCCTACCGCGACCCGTCCATCGCCCCCGGCGGCCTCCTCGACCTGCGGGTCGAGTTCGGCGCCCGCTCGGTCACGTGGTGGGTGAACGGCGCCCACGTCTTCGCCGACCACCGCGGAGTGGGCAGCCGCTGGCACGCCCACCTCATCGTCAACCTCTCGGTCAGCGCGGGCCGCTTCCATCCCGCCCCCGCCCCGGAGGTGTCGGAGATGTCGTTCGAGGTCCCCGCGCTGCGGGTGTACCGGGGCGGGCACTGACGTCCCGTCAAAGGCGGGACGCCGTCCCGTTGATGTCCCTGGTCTCCAGGACATGCACGCGGGCGCCCTCCGTCGCGACAGCGATCATCGCTCGGCCCAGTTGCTCCGTCGTGGTGACGTGGTTCGGGGCCAGTCGTCTCAGGACGGGGTAGAGCGGCTTCGTGAACACGTACGCGGCCCGGTAGAGGCGGGTCTTCGAGGTGATGCCGTGCAGGGGCTGGATGTACCCGGGGCGGAACATGTACGCGTCCAGGTCCAGCGCCAGCAGGTCGTTCTCCGTCCTGCCCTTGATCCGGGCCCACTTGATCCGGCCCTGCTCAGTGGCGTCGGTGCCCTGGCCGGAGACGTAGACGAAGGTGGAGCGCGGGTTCCAGGAGGACAGGGCGCGGGCGGCCGTGAGGGTGAGGTCGTGGGTGATGCGGCGGTAGGTGTCCTCGTCCATGCCCGCCGAGGAGACGCCCAGGCAGAAGAAGCAGGCGTCGTATCCGGTGAGTTGGGCCTGGGTGGCGGGCAGGCTCATCAGGGCCGCCAGGTCGGGGTGGACGAGCTCGCGCAGTTTCGGGTGCTCGGCGCCGAGCGGGGTGCGTCCCACGGCGAGGACGCTCTCGACCCTGTCGTCGCGCAGGCACTCCCGCAGCACCCCCTGGCCGACCATGCCGGTCGCGCCGAAGAGGATCACCTTGATGGGCATGGGCTCGCTCCCCGTCTGTTCTCGTGACCGTTCTTGTCACCGGCCGGCGAAGTTCCGTGACCTCGACGAGTGTTGAGGTCTGCGTATCACGCCCGGCGTCCCGTCGAGGCGGTTGGCGTCCGCGAAACCCGTTGTTGCACCTGCCCGGCGGGCGCTCAGGCGCGGTCGTCGGTGCGGAAGGTGACGTCCTTGCCGGAGAGGGTCGCGGTGAGTCCGTCGGGAGTCGTGGTGAGGGACCTGAGCGCCAGGCCGTCGGGGATGCCGTCGAGCTTCAGCTCGCGCTCCAGCATGCCGGTGACGATCGTCCGCATCGCCTTCGGCAGGCCGTCGCCCACCTTCACGGACCGGAAGGCGAGCGCGTGGTCGCCCGCCACGTCGACCCGTGCGCTGGCCGTGGCCTTGCCGACCAACGGCAGGCTCGCGGTGGCCACGACGCGCGGCTCGGCCTTCGTACTGTCCTGGCTGTAGCCGACCTCGACGCCGAGCGCGGCGGACAGGTCCTGGTAGGACACGAAGGCGGTGGCCTTGGCGGAGGCGGCGTGGGCCTCGGAGGCGTCCGAGGAGCGGCGCAGACGGTCGAGCTCGACGTTCAGCGTGGTGATCGGGAGCCTGCCGCCGTCGCGGCCCGCGGGGATGTCGGAGGCTTCGATGTCGACGCGGTCGAGCGTGCCCCCGGCCAGCTGGGCCAGTACGGGAAAGCCGTGCACCTGCACGTGCGGCGCGGCCTTGAGCCCCTGGGCCTTCTGGAACGCGTCGGCCGTACGGTGTTCCGTCCAGGCGGTCGCGGCCCGGTCTCCCGCCACGCCCAGCCCGGCCAGGACGACCGCGGCGACGGCGTACTTCCGCCACCCCCGAAGCGCCCGGCCCGCCACAGCCCGCGGCCTCAGCATGCGGAACCCCCGCGGAGTACGGGGTGCGCGGAGATCCCGCACGCGGCGCGGAAGGCCCGCAGCAGCGGGGCGCGCAGCAGCCCATCCGGTACGTCCTGGCGTGCGGCGACGGTGCTGACCAGGCCGGTCACGGCCAGCTGCGCCCGGATCGTGCCTTCCAGGTCATCAGGGTCCGCGAAGGCGGCGAGGGTCTCGGTGCGGTGGTCGCCCAGATCCCCCATGCCCTCCACTCCGGCGAGCGCGCCGGGCAGCACCGGCAGCCCGGAGTTGAAGAGCAGGGCGAGCCGGGAGCGGTGGCGCAGCGCCAGGTCGACCAGATCGGCCGAGGCCCGCCGGTGCCGCTCGGGGCCGTCCGGCAGGGCGCTCCAGGTGGCGCGCAGGGCGGCGAACTCGGTCAGCGGCCCGATGAGCGTCGCCGCGAGCAGCCGCTCCTTGGAGGGGAACCGGTGCAGCAGCCCGGTCTTCGAGTAGCCGACCCGGTCCGCGATCTCCTGCACCGAGGTGCCGAGGTAGCCCTGCGCGGTGAAGAGCTCGGCGGCGGCTTCGACGATCTCGGCGTCGAGCTCGGCGCGCGTCGGGCGTGGCATGACGGGTCCTCCCCTGAGCCTGGTCGGCTCACCGTAACAGACCATCTGGTCCATGATGGACCAGATGGTCTGCCACCCCGGCCGTCCCCTCCTCGGTAGTCGACCGGAGGCCGCCGTCGACCCGTCGGCCGCCGTCAGTACGCGCCGTTCACGTTGTCGATCGAGCCGTACGTGTTGGCCGCGTAGTTGCACGCGGCGACGATGTTGGCGACGGGGTCGTAGCTGTCCGTCGACGTGCCGGCGACGTGGAAGGCCTGGAAGGTGGGGTCGATGACCTGGAGGAGGCCCTTGGAGGGCGTGCCGGCCACGGCGTTGGAGTCCCAGTTGTTGATGGCCAGCGGGTTGCCCGACGACTCGCGCATGATGTTGCGGTAGATGCCGTCGTAGGAGCCGGGGATGCCGTGCTGGGCCATGATGTCCAGGGACTGCCGGATCCAGCCGTCCAGGTTGTCGGAGTACGTCGCCTTCTTCGCCACGGCGGCCGTCGCCTGCTGGGGCAGCGTGGTCGTACGGGCCGAACGGTCGGCCCGGGCCGAGGTGGCCGTACGGCCGGCGGACGCCGCCGGAGCCTTCGCCTTCTTGCCCACCGCCAGTTCGAGGCCGGGGTGGATCAGGGCCGGGTTGCCGCCGATGGCCTGGCGGTTGTCCTGGTACAGCTTCTTCCAGCCGCCGTTGACGTCGAGGTCCTGGGCGATCTTGGAGAGGGAGTCCCCGGCGACGACGGAGTAGGTCGTCGCGGCGGCCTTCTTCGCCACGATCGGCTTGGCGGACACCGTGCCCTTCGCGGCGGCCGCGACGGCGGGCGCGGACTTCGCGGCGGTGCCGGAGTGCGGCGCCGCCGAAGGTGCGGCACCGGCGCTGGTGGCGCCGATCACCGGAATGATGAGCGCGGCGCCACCCGTACCCACGGCGGCGATGCCCCGGGTCAGGGTGCGGGACTTGGGGCGGCGGTGCTTACCCGTTGCGGGCATGGCGAATTCCTCTCCTTCGCCTGCGAGGTGAGCTGTCGGGTTCGGGCGAGAGCTGCCCGGCCGCGGCGCACGCGGCTTCACCCCGAGCCGTTCCGTCTCCGGATTCGGCGGCCTACCTGGTTCCCCCGCTCCTGCCATTTCGTGTGTGGGAGGTTTCCGGACAGCGGCAGGATTCGGCGGTCCATCCGGATTTGACGGTGACCGTAAACGAATAGGACTGGCCGAAACAAGACCTCAATTCACCACGGCAGCCGCGAGAAAGATCCACCAGGGGCGGGAAATGCGGGACCCTGCCTCCCCGCACCCCCAACTCGCCCCGCACGAAACGGAATGCGCGCGTCGCGGGGCGCCCGCCGACAAGGGGGGCGCGTGACCCAATTCACTCCTTGCGCCGGTAATAGCAATTCCACCGACACTGCCCAAACAAAATCTTAAGCCGCCCTATCATTCCTAATGACTAGATTGGCGACATAGAAGGGAAACTGCCCCTCTGGGGTTCATTTCGGACATCGAGCGAGGGGTCCGGCAGCCTCAGCTCGGGGACCCGAGCAGCTCCATCTCCTCGTCCGTGAGCCGCAGCGCGCCCGCGGCCACGTTCTCCACCAGGTGGTCCGGGTTGCCGGTGCCGGGGATGGCCAGCACGTGCTCGCCCTGCCGCAGCGTCCACGCGAGGCGGACCTGCGCGGACGTCACCCCGTGAGCGCGGGCGACCGCGAGGACCGCCTCACTGTCCGTGCCGCCCCCCTGTCCCGCACCGCTCTCGCGCCCCTCCCCGGCGATGGCGAAGAACGGGACGAACGCGATGCCCTGCTCCCCGCAGAGCCGCAGCACCTCGTCGGAGCCCGTACGCCGGCTGTCCAGGCCGTACCGGTTCTGCACACAGACCACCGGCGCGATGGCCTGGGCCTCGGCGAGGTGCTCGGGGGCGATGTTGGAGATGCCCAGGTGGCGGATGAGTCCGGCGTCGCGCAGCTCGGCCAGTGCGCCGAAGTGTTCGGCGAGCGAACCCGGCCCGTTGAGGCGCAGGTTGACCACATCGAGGTGGTCGCGGCCGAGCTGGCGCAGGTTCTCCTCGACCTGGCCGCGCAGCTGCTCCGGCGTGGCCCAGGACAGCCACTCGCCCGACGCGTCGCGCCCCGGACCGACCTTGGTGACGATGACCAGATCGTCCGGGTAGGGCGCCAGCGCCCGGTTGATGAGTTCGTTGGCGGACCGGAGCCGGGAGAAGTAGAAGGCCGCGGTGTCGATGTGGTTGACGCCGAGTTCGACCGCGCGCCGCAGCACGCCGATGGACCGCTCGCGGTCGCTGGGCGTGCCGAGGTCGAACGCGGCGCTGCCGGTGAGGCGCATCGCGCCGAATCCCAGCCGGTTGACCGACAGGTCACCGAGTTTCCAGGCGCCCGCGGCCGCCGCGTTGATCGTCTCCGTATTCATGATCGCAGTCTGCCATCCGCGCTCGCGTCGCCGAAACGACCGAACTCCACCGCTTCCCGGGAGAAGTACGGCCGGAAAGCGTCCGTCGCATTTGAGCCCTCTCGGCCGCGTTGCCGCGAGTCCACGCGGTGCTGCAAAAGATCAGACAGGATTGCCCGGAAAGGCAACGGGCAGTGAAAGCGCGGTATTCCGAAGCCGAAACGACCACCACTGGGGGGACAGTTAAATGCACGAGAGACGGAGACTGTGCCGAAGAAGCGTATTACGGAAGGGGCTGGGTGCAGGGGGGCTGGCCATGGCGGCGAATCTGCTGCCCGTTCCGGGGTTGCGTTCCGGCCCCGCCTGGGCCGAATCTCTCGGCACCGCCCACACGCCCGTCGCCGGCGTCCCCTTTCCCGCATGGGCCCGCTTCGCCCGCATCGCGGACGGCACCTTCGACGACGACGCCGACCCGAACCTCGACATGAAGCCGGTGATCGCCGGACTCAAGGCGCAGAACGTGAGCGTCATCGAGGTCGACACCATCTTGTCGAACTGGCTGACGGACCAGCAGTTCACCGAGCACATGGGCAAGGTCAGGAGCTTTGTGCAGCTGGCGCACGCCGCCGGGATCCGGGTGGTCATGTACTACCCGTCGATGGAGCTCATCAGCGCGGGCGGCGAGAAGGGACCGTCGTTCTACAAGGACAGCGACGGCAAGGACTGGGTCCAGCGCGGCCTCGACGGCAAACCCAACGTCTTCTACGGCAGCCTGGTCGTCTGGGTCGACCCGGGAGACGAGAGCTGCTGGCTGAGCCCCGACTCGCCCTGGCGGGACTACTACCTGACCCGTGTCAAGGCGCTCGCCGCCACCGGTCTCGACGCGATCTGGCCGGACGTGCCGATCTACTTCGACGGGGCACTGAGCTGGTGCGACACCTCGACCTGGGCGACCGCGGCGTTCAAGGCCGACACCGGCCTCAGCATGCCCGTCAAGGCCGACTTCACGGACCTCGCCTTCCGGCGCTACGTCGAGTGGCGCCACCGCAACCTGCTCCAGTGGCAGCTCGACATCGCCGCCGCGGGGCGCTCCGTCAACCCCGACCTGGTCACGTTCGTGGAGACCGTGACCATGGACTACCAGTACTCCACCCTGGTCGGTCTCGACGGGGCCTATCTGCGCAAGGCCGAGGGCGTCAGCCATGTGTGGGAGGTGGACATCCTCGGCAACTACGACGGGATGCGCCACGCCACGGCCACCGACTGGACATGTCTGATCTCGATGTACAAATACGCCCGCGCTGCCAGCGGGACCAAGCCCGCCTGGGCGTTCTCGTACGGCTGGAAGGCCGACGACGCCTCACTGGTGATGGCCGAGGTGCTGGCGGCGGGCTGCAACCCGTACGAGGTCAAGACGCCGTTCAAGACCGAGACGACCGACAGGGCGATGCGGACCCGGATGTACGGGTTCGTGGCGGCCCACCAGGAGCAGTTGTTCGCCGCCACCGGCGGGGCGGTGGTCGGGGTCTACCACTCCTCGTCCTCCCGCGACTTCGTCAGCCCCACCGAGGGCAGCGGGATGTACGTCACCACCAAGCCGCCCACGGGCGTCAAGGACTGGTGGAGCTTCAACGAGCCCCAGGAGAGCTGCACCAGGCACGAGTGGCTGGGCGAGTTCCGGGGCACGGTCAAGTCGCTGGTGTACGCCCACATCCCGTTCGACACCGTGCCCAGCCCCGGGATCGAGGCCGCCGACCTGGCCCCGTACCGCGTCCTGCTCCTGCCCGACCTCCAGGCCGTCTCGGACGCGGAGGCGAACGTGTTGCGCGCCTACGTCGAGGGCGGCGGCACGGTGGTGATCACCGGCCCCGCACCCACCGGGCTCGACCAGCTCGGCACGGCCAGGAGCGAGTACGCGCTGGCGGACGTGCTGGGCTTCCGCGGGGGCGGCCCGCTGCCGGTGAGCAGGCGCCAGGCGTTCGGCGCGGGCACCTGCTGGTACTTCAAGGACCTGCTCGGTCTGAAATACCTCTCCGCCACGGACCAGCCGAGCGCCGACAGACTCCTCGAAGCGGTACGTACGGCCGCACCGCCCACCGTCACGCTCACCGGTGACCGTCGCATCCACCTGGAGCTGAGCCACCTCGGCAACGACACCCTGGTGCAGCTGGTCAACTTCACGGGCTTCGGTGACACACCGGCCGCCTTCAAGACCACACCCGCCACCTGCACCGTCACGCTGGCCGTCCCGGCGGGTCAGCAGGTGCTGGCCGCCACGGTCAGCTCACCGGACGCCGCCTCGCCCGCGCCGCGCCCGGTCACCTGGACCGTGAACGGCGCCACCGCATCCGTCGAGCTGACGGTGTCCCAGTACGCGCTGCTGGCCGTCACCATGGGATGATCCCGCTGCTCATCGCCGGGGTCCCGGGACTCGCCACCGGGACGTCGGCCGGTCCTCGTCCCCGGTGTGCGACTCGAAGGCGATCCACCGCCCGTCGGGCGACCAGCTGGGGGCGCCGTCATAGGTGTCACGTTCGCTGGTCACCCGTACGGGACGGCCGCCGCCGGCCGGGATCACGAAGATCTTCGGCAGGTCGAGCCCACCGGCGGCGGAGGCGAACACCACATGCGCGCCGTCGGGCGACCAACTCGCGTCGGTGTGCTCCCCGGCGCCCTCGGGGTTTGCGCCAGAGCCTGCCCGGGTGGGGTCAGGCGGCCCGCCACAGCGCGGGGACGTTCGGCGGCTCCCAGCCCGGCTGGGCGGTGTGGGCCTGGAGGCAGAGGTAGGTACGGCCGCCGTAGCCGACGCGGTCGACCGGGCCGTAGGCGGTGCCGACGGCCCAGGTGGTTCCGGGCGGCGGGCCGGTGGGCGTGGCGGTCGGCGTCGGTGACTGGGCCACGTCGAGCACGAAGTCGAACGCCGCCTCCTTCGCCGCGCCCGCGTCCCGTACGGTCATGAGCAGCCGGGCGTCGAACAGCGAGTCGGTGTTGTTGCGCGGTTCGCCGGGGAAGTAGAGCTGCGTGGTGAGCACCGGCCGCCCGGGTGCCTGGGCCTTCACGTGGAGATGGCGGGTACGGCCCGGGTAGAGCCCCGGTACGACGGTGGTCAGCGTGAACGCCCCGCGCGCGTCGGTGTATTGGTGGCCCCGCAGGCGGAAGCCGGTGTTGTCGTAGGCGCCGTTGGTGTCCGCCTGCCAGAAGTCGAGCAGCACGCCCGCCACCGGCAGACAGGCCCGGCCGAAGACGTATCCGGTGACGGTGAGCCGGGTGCCGGGGGTGCCGGGTTCGAGGAGTGAGGCGCGTTCGGGGGAGTTCGGTTTGAAGTACGGGCCCTCGGTCTGTGCCGGGGTGGGGTGGTCGCCGTCGTCGCACGACGGGGTGAGCTCGGGGGTGGTGCCGGTGCCGACGGAGCCGCGCGCCAGGGCGGGCATCGCGACCAGGGACACGGGCACGGCCACACCGGCCGCCAGCGCGGCCCGCAGCACGGTCTTGCGGCTGGGCCGCGGCTGCCCGTCGGCACCCGGCGGCCGGCTCTCGTCACGTGTTCTCGCGTCGCGCTCGCCATCCATGTCTGCTCCTCGGGGGGAGGTGGGGGGGACGGCTACGACGCTAGGCGGACGGTCCGGTGCGGGCGATGGACGCAATGCGGTGGTCGTGGTGAATATCTCCGCCGCCGCGCCGGAAGTCACCGGGGCTGGTACCGGTCTCACGGCGGAAGAAGCGGCAGAAGTAGGCAGGATCGGCGAACCCGACCCGCCGGGCGACCTGACGGACAGTCAACTCGGTGTGCAGCAGCAGCCGTTTGGCCTCATGCGTGCGGGCCTGCCGGATGAGCTCGCCGGGCGTCCGGCCGGTGGCCTCCTTCACGGCCTCGGTCAGATACCCCACGGACACCCCGATCCGGTCCGCGCACGCCCGTACGGACGGCGGCAGGTCCTCGGCGCGGGCGACCAGGGCCGTGAACTCCCCCGCGACGCCGCTCGCGCGGGCGACGGCCCGGCTGACGGGCCGCGCGGGCAGCCGGGCGGCGCGCACGAGGAGCACGTGCAGCAACGCGCGGAGCACCCCGTGGAAGCCCTCGGCCCCCGTGCGGTACTCCTCGTACATCTCCGCCACCAGCGACGACGTGCAGGCGCCGGCCTCCCGGTCCAGCTCCAGCCAGGGCCGTGGCCCGAGTCCGCGCAGCAGGGCGCGGTCGTCGGGGTGGTCCAGCAGGAAGTCGTCGGTGAACAGGATCACCGACCCCTCGGGCCCGTCCGCGCACTCCCACTGGTGGACCTGCCCGGGCGCGATGACGCAGAGGTGCGGCGGGCGCAGCGCGAACCGGGCGAGATCGAGCACATGGGTGCCGGTGCCGCCGGTGACGTGCACGATCTCGTAGAAGGTGTGCCGGTGCGGGAAGTCGGCGCGGGACATCGCGCCGATGGTGTCGAAGGTGCCCATGGCGAACGGCAGCGAGTTCGGCATCGGCACCTCAAGCCGATGCAACGGCGGCGCCCCACCGACAGCCTCACACCCGTTCCCGCCCGCCCCCGGTAACACGGTCGCCCCACGCATCCGCCCACTCCCGACTGTGGTGCCGCACGGCGGGACCGCCGCACGAACGACGAGATGGTCCAGACCAGTTGGTCCGGGCATCACGATGGCACGCGGGCGGGGTATGCGGAACACCGCCTTCAGAAGTCACCGCACGACGCAGTGGCGCGGCCCGGAGGCTGCGGCGGTCACACCCCGTTGGCGAACAGCGCGAACACCGCCGCGCAGCCGCCCGCCGGCAGCAGGGCGATGACCAGCGGCAACCATGGCCACCGCCTGCGCCCATGCGGGGGGTTGCACAGGCCTCCGGGGCCGGGCAGCGGGCCCCACGATCCCGGTGGCGTCGGGGACCGGGGCCGGGGGCCCCATCGGCGGGGTCGCTGGGGCCGGGGCCCGATGGCTCGCTCATGCGGCCAGGTGATTCAGGCCGCCCGCGCCCGCGACTCGCCGCCACCGGTCGGCCGCCCCCGACCCCGGAGGGACCTGCCCTTCTCCCATTTCTATGTTCGATCGAACATTTATGTGTTAGAAAAGGGCCATGGGTGTCGCCAATCGTCTCGATCTGACCTTGCGGCTCGTACAGGGCTCCGGTCAGATCTCCGTGTCCGAACTCTCCCAGCGACTGGGGGTGTCCGAGATGACCGTGCGCCGGGATCTGGACGCGCTGGAGCGCCAGGGGCTGCTCCGGCGGGTGCACGGCGGGGCGGTCGCCGGGCCGCCCCGTGAGGAGGGCGCGGGGTTCGCCGCCCGCGAGGCGTGGCAGGCCGCTACGAAGGACCGGCTCGGTGCGGCGGTGGCCGCGCTGGTGGAGCCCGGGTCGCGCGTGCTGCTTGACGCCGGAACCACCACTGTGCACGTCGCGGAGCAGCTGGCCGCCCGGGCCCCGCTCACGGTCGCGGTGCTCAGTCTCCAGGCGGCGGCATGCCTGGCGGACCGGCCCGGGATCGAACTCCTCGTCGTGGGAGGCCGCTCCCGGCCCGGCGAGCGCTCCTTGGTGGGCCCCCTGGCCCTGCGCACGCTGGAATCCCTCGTCTTCGACTGCTTCGTGATGTCCATCGGCGGCGTCCACGCCGACCACGGCTGGTCGGAGTTCTCACTGGAGGACGCGGCCGTCAAGCAGGCCGGGCTCGCCCAGGCGGCCCGCACGATCGGGGTGGCCGACGCGACCAAACTCGGCGTCCGCGCGTTCGGCCAGGTCGCCCCGCTCGGCTCGGTGCACGGCTTCGTCACCGACGCCGCGGCCGAGGACGCCGACACCCACCCCAGCGGCCCGGCGACGCTGAAGGCGTTGCGGGACGCGGGCGTCGAGACGGTCCTCGCCCGATGACCGCCGGCATCGACACCCCCGACCGCCGCGGCCGCACCGGCCTGGACCGGCACGGACGCGATCTGACCGGCAACCCGCAGGTGCGGATCACCGACGTCGAGGTGCTCTCCTGCGACTGGTACGTCCTGCGCAAGACCACCTTCGACTACCGCCACAGCGACGGCCACTGGAGCCGCGAGCAGCGCGAGACGTACGACCGGGGCGACGGCGCGACGATCCTCCTGTACGACGCCGACCGCGGGACCGTGCTGCTGACGCGCCAGTTCCGGTTGCCCGCGTACGTCAACGGGCACCCCGACGGCATGCTCGTCGAGACCGCCGCCGGGCTTCTCGACGGGGACAGCCCGGAGGAGGCCATCCGGCGGGAGGCGGCCGAGGAGACGGGCCACACCGTCGGCGTGCCCGAACCGGTCTTCGCGGTCTATATGAGCCCCGGCTCGGTCACCGAGCGGCTGCACTTCTTCGCGGCCCCGTACGGCCCGGGCACCGCCACCGCCGAAGGAGGCGGGGTCGCGGCCGAGGGCGAGGACATCGCCGTCATGGAACTCCCCTTCGCCGAGGCCCTGGACAGGGTCCGCAGCGGGGAGATCGCCGACGCCAAGACCGTCATGCTGCTCCAATGGGCGGCCCTGGACGGCCCGTTCGCCGTACGCGTACCGCCTACGGCGGCGACCACCGGTTGACCCACAGGCCGGAGTCGTCGGAGGACGAACACATACGGCAGCTGGGCCGCCTGCGGATCGCCCTTCATGGCGACGGCGCCCACCGTGGCCGTACGGCCACCGCGGTGGTGGGCTTGTGCGGGCCGTTCCACTGCCATGAACCCATCGTGTTCCCTCTCCGGCCCCAGGCCCGGCGCAATCCGGACAAGCCGCCGGGGCCGACACCGGGCCACCCCCACACACCGCTCACCCTCCACCACAATCAAACAAAAAATTCCAACAAAAGTGTTCAGTTTCTGGCCGTCGAGGCGTAGGTTCCGGTTCGGATCAGTTCGCGCGACGAAGCGGGTACGTATGCAATCTCTGGCCGAAGGGCTCCGGCTCCCCACCAATGGGCTCGACTACACGATTCTGGCGATCTACTTCGTCGTGGTTCTGGGCATCGGCTTCGCCGCCCGCGCGAGCGTGAAGACCAGCCTCGACTTCTTCCTCTCCGGGCGCTCGCTGCCCGCCTGGGTGACCGGGCTCGCCTTCGTCGCCGCCAACCTGGGTGCGACCGAGATACTCGGGATGGCCGCCACCGGCGCCCAGTACGGCGTGGCGGTCGTCCACTGGTACTGGATCGGCGCCATCCCCGCCATGGTCTTCCTCGGCCTGGTGATGATGCCCTTCTACTACCGCTCCAAGGTCCGCTCGGTGCCGGAGTTCCTGCTCCAGCGGTTCGACGCGTCCGCGCACCTGCTCAGCTCGGCGCTGTTCGCCTTCGCCGCGATCCTGATCGCGGGCGTCAACCTCTACGCCCTGTCCATCGTGGTCGAGGCGCTGCTCGGCTGGCCGCAGTGGGTGGCCATCGTCGTCGCCGGGCTCTTCGTGCTCGCGTACATCACCGTCGGCGGACTCTCCTCGGCGATCTACAACGAAGTGCTCCAGTTCTTCGTGATCCTCGCCGCGCTCATCCCGCTGGTCGTCCTCGGCCTCAAGCGGGTCGGCGGCTGGGGCGCGCTCAGCGACAACCTGGAGTCGGCGCACGGCCACAACTACCTCACCGCCTGGGGCGGAACCGGCATCGGGCAGAGCAACCCGCTCGGCGCCAACTGGCTGACGATCATCCTCGGGCTCGGCTTCGTGCTCTCCTTCGGCTACTGGACCACCAACTTCGCCGAGGTCCAGCGCGCCCTCTCCGCCAAGAACCTCAGCGCGGCGCAGCGCACCCCGCTGATCGCGGCCTTCCCCAAGATGTTCATCGTCTTCCTGGTGATGATCCCGGGACTGGTCGCCGCCGCCCTGGTGCCCAACATCGGCACCCCGGCCTCCGGCCTCACGTACAACGACGCCATCCCGTATCTGATGGAGGAGCTGTTGCCCAACGGTGTGCTCGGCATAGCCGTCACCGGGCTGCTCGCCGCGTTCATGGCGGGCATGGCGGCCAATGTGTCGTCGTTCAACACCGTCTTCACGTACGACATCTGGTCCAAGTACGTGAAGAAGGGGCAGCCGGACGCGTACTACCTGCGCTTCGGGCGGCTGATCACGGCGATCGGTGTGCTGGCCTCGATCGGCACCGCGTTCATCGCGTCCAGCTTCTCCAACATCATGGGGTACCTCCAGACACTGTTCTCCTTCTTCAACGTGCCGATGTTCGTGGTCTTCGTCATCGGGATGTTCTGGAAGCGGGCCTCGATGAAGTCCGGTGTCTGGGGGCTGCTCGCGGGCACCACGGCCGCGATGGTCAACTACTTCTGGATCTACAAGCAGGGCGTCGTCTCCATCCCCACCGACCAGGGCGCCAACTTCGTCTCCGCGATCGTCGGCTTCGCCGCCGGCGCGATCGTCATGGTCGTGGTCACGCTCTTCACCGCGCCCAAGCCCGAGGCCGAGCTCGCCGGTCTGGTGTACGGGACGGTCTCGCCCGGTCTGGAGGAGCCGCCCGCCGAGGGCGACGGCGCCTGGTACCGCAGGCCCGCGCTGCTCGGCTGGGGAGCGGTGGTCCTCGCCGCGCTCTGCTACCTGCCCTACTCGCTCTGATCGGAGGCCCGGACCATGTCTGAACTGCAACGCGAAGTCTCCGAGCTGGAGAAGAAGTCCGCCACCGCGGCCCGGCTCTTCGACATCCGCCGGATCATCGGCGGCCTCTTCACCCTGTACGGAGTGATCGTCACCATAGCCGGGCTGACGGCCTCCGACGCCGACCTCGACAAGGCTCAGGGCATCAACATCAACCTGTGGACGGGCCTCGGAATGCTCGCCCTCGGTCTGTTCTTCCTGGTCTGGCTGTGGCTGCGGCCCCTCGCCCCGCCCACCCCGGAGGACGACGGAGCCGGGCCGGACGGGGTCTGATGTCGGTCGCGCGGGACCGGACCGGTGGGTTCCGCGCGCCCCTCCCCGCCGTCTTCCTCCGCCTTCTCGTCACATTTCCCCGTTCGATTCCGTCAGGGAAGTGATCGCGAAAGCCGGCCGGTGCGTTCCGGGGGCATACGCAGAACGAGGAAGTAGGGAAGAACCATGACCACGAGCGCTCTCGCCGAACTGCGTTCACAGGTGCGCGGCCGTGTCCTGCTGACCGGTGACGACAACTTCGACCAGGCACGACAGCCCTGGAACCTCTCGGTCCAGCAGCCCGTCTCGGCGGTCGTCGAGGCCGCCGACGCCGACGACGTCTCGGCTGTGGTGCGGTACGCGGCGGCCGCCGGACTCGTCGTCGCGCCCCAGCCCGGCGGCCGGGGCGCCAGCGGTGACGTGGAGGGAGTGATCCTGCTCCGTACCGGCAAGCTCGACGAGCTGCACGTGGACGCCGCCGCCCGCACCGCGCGCGTCGGCGCGGGCGTTCTGGGCGGGCAGGTCCAGGCCGTGGCCGGGCCGCTCGGCCTGACCGGGCTGCCGGGCAGCTCCCCGCTGGTCAGCGTGGTCGGCTACACGCTCGGCGGCGGGCTCAGCTGGTTCGGGCGCAAGTACGGCTGGGCCGCCGACAGCGTCACCGCCTTCGAGGTGGTCACCGCCGACGGCACCCAGGCCCGGGTGACCGCCGACTCCGACGCCGACCTCTTCTGGGCGCTGCGCGGCGGCAGCGGCGACTACGCCCTGGTCACGGCCATCGAGTACGACCTGCACCCCGCGCCCGCACTGTTCGGCGGCCGGGTGGTCTGGCACGGCAGCCAGGCGCCCCGCGTCCTTGAGGCCTTCCGCAAGATCACCTCCAACGCTCCGGACGAGCTGACCGCGTGGATCAACCTGCTCCAGATCCCGAACGGCCCCTCGCTGGTCACCGTGGACAGCACCTTCCTGGGCGACGAGGCCGAGGGCCGGGCGCTGCTCGGCGCGCTCGACGAGATCGAGGGCGCGAACACCGACACCAGGGCCATGCTGCCGGTCGCCGAGCTGGGTGAGATCACCGGCGAGCCGACCGAGCCCGGGCCCAGCGCGAGCCGCGCCGAGCTGCTCACCGACCTGGACGACAAGGTCGCGGCGGCGCTGCTCGCGGAGCCGATCGACCCGCTCTTCGGTGTGCACATCCGGCACCTGGGCGGCGCCTTCGCCGCGCCGACGGAGAACCCGCAGGGCCCGCTGACCGAGCCGTACACGCTGTCCATGTTCGGTGTGCCCTTCACGCCGGAGCGCGGTGCCGAGATCGCCGCCCGCCAGGAGGCGCTGGTCCAGTCGGTCGCCCCGTACATCAGCGGCCGCAAGCCCTACACGTACCTCTCCCCCGGTGACACCGCCGCGGCGGCCTTCCAGCCCGCGGCGCTGGCCAGGCTCCAGCAGGTCAAGCGCGACCGCGACCCGCGCGGCGTCTTCCGCAGCAACTTCCCGGTCCTCGGCTGACGGTCCTGAGGGAGAGGACGGCGC